>JBGTMM010000316.1:0-4374 GCA_041743635.1 Bythopirellula sp. | reverse complement strand
GGCAAACCGTGGTCTGATAAAGAAAGGCACTGCGTTTGGGACCTGCACACGTTATTATGAATCATTCCGGAGAGGACTGGGTGATCGCCGGTCCGCTGAGGCGGGCGGGAGGAAAGTCCGGGCACCGTAGGACAGGGTGGTGGGTAACGCCCACCGGCCGCAAGGCTAGGGAAAGTGCCACAGAAAATATACCGCCTAAGGGAAGCTGTTAGTTGTTAGCCTTTAGCTTTTAGCCAGAGGGAGATTGCCCAGAGGCGAACTAACAGCTAAGAACTAATGGCTAACAGCTTCCCCGGTAAGGGTGAAAAGGTGCGGTAAGAGCGCACCAGCAGGCGAGGTGACTCGCTTGGCTTGGTAAACCCCACCCGGTGCAAGGCCAAACAGAGGGCAGAGTCGGTCCGACTCGTTACGACTCTCGGGTAGGCCGCTAGAGGCCGCGGGCAACCGTGGTCGTAGAGGAATGATCGCCGATCGCCACTGGCGATACAGAACCCGGCTTATAGGTCCTCTTCGGATTTTTTAATTCAGCGCATGGAGAGAGCCCCGACCGACGGAACTCGGTCGAGGCTATCCTGCTTCCTGCGTAATGTCTTTTGCTACGGTCGGTTAGAAACGCGGCTGAGACGGCTTGAACGGCATCGTCGCCGTTTGTGGTTGTGGTGAGCTTTGCAAACCTGGCTGGTAACCGCCTTGGGGCGACTGCTGGCTGGGTTGGCTAAAGGGCACAGTGCCGGTAGCGGCCAGGTGGTTGTTGGTCGCCGGGCGAGGAGCAGGGGCCGGGGAGGCCTCGCCCGTGGCCGAACGCTCGTTGGGGATCATTTCCTCGCCGATCACCTGCAGCAGCTTCGAAATACAGAGCTTGTTCATGCTGGTTCGCAGGTCATGGGCCTCGGTCCGAAGGTATTCATGCATGCTCTTGGGCAGGCGCACGGTGATGACGCGGGTGGGCTCGGTTTCGGGGTCCGAGGCGTTCCGCTTTTCCCGGAGCTTGACCAGCATTTTCTGGATGCGGTCGAACTCATCGGTTTGCTCGAATTTGGTGAGCTCTTCGAACGAGGGGAATCTCTTGCGGATAATGCCGTCGATGCCGACAACTTCCCGGAAGAAAGTGACCCAGTCGGGGTCTTGGCGGTAAAGGTTGTCGGCGACTTGTAAAACTTCCCGATAAGTCTCCTGAGATTGGGCTAGCACGATATTCGTCTCCTTACGATGTCAGCGGGGAATTGGTCGAAGGACCGCTGCGGCCTCCGTGTGTACCCCCACTATTCGCTAGCGATCAAATGAATCACGTAGGCCCTTGCACTGCTTGCACTTACGTCGACTGCCTGTGGCTGCCTATTTTCGGGCAGAGGCTGCGCGAGTCGTGTGCGGGATCGAGTGCCTAGTTTTTAAGCACTGGTAAGAGTCCCGAATTTCCAAGTGTCCAACGAATTCGGTAGTTAACGTTTATTTAATGGATGCCGTGATTCTCTCATAGAACCAACAAAAAAGGCGGCCGAATTGGCCGCCTTAAGAAATTGGGCATTTTTTTAAGTTTTGTTCAAGACATTTTGTCGCGTACCCGCTCCAAGAGTTTCTTGGTCAGCAGAACCCCTTCCACCTCGGATTCCGGCTGCGGACCTTCCCACTCGATCCCCACATAGCCGTGATAACCGGCGTCGAGAACGATTTTCATCATGCGGAAATAGTCGATCTCCGACTCATTCCCCTCGGCATCGAAGACATGGCTCTTGGCACTCACGGCCTTGGCGTAGGGCATCAGTTCCTCGACGCCCTTGTACTTATCGTACTTCTCGCCAGTTTCATGGTTGATCGTGAAATTGCCAAAGTCGGGCAAGGTGCCGCAATTGGGGAGGTTTACTTCCTTCATCACCCCGGCGAGCCAAGCCCCGTCCGATGAGAAACCGCCGTGATTTTCAACGATGACATTGATCCCGTGCGGAGCGGAGAATTCGCTCAATTTTCTCAGGCCTTCGGCTGCTAGCTTCGCTTGCTCTTCACGGGTACCGGCGGAACGAGCGTTCACGCGGATCGAGTGGCAGCCCATCCGCTTAGCGGCCTCAACCCACGGGTAGTGCTCTTCCACCGCAACTTGCCGCAGCTTTTCGTCAGGGTTTCCCAAGTCTCCTTTGCCATCGGGGATATCGCACATAATCAGAAGCTGCTTCACGCCGGCATCTTCGGACTTATTCTGCATTTCGCCCATGTAGACGAGATCCTTAGCCTTGTCGGCAAAGGGCCCCATCCAATATTCGACCGCATCGACCCCGAATTTTTCTTTGCAGAACGGCCCGTAGTCCCGTGGGTCGAGCTCGCCCTTTTCGATCATCTTGTGCAGCGAGTACTCGGCCACTGATATCTTGAAGGGCTCTGCGGACGCTCCTTCCTCGGCATATAACCGTGTCATCGGTGCGCTCCCCAAAGTAATCCCAGCCCCCGTAGCGGCGACCGTCGCCAGAAAGTCACGACGATTGGACGAAAACGGCATAAGTGAAACCCTCGCGATGAGTCGAAATGGATGAGAAACATGTGGCACGTGGCCACTACGCGAGTATAGAGATGTCAATTACGTGGGACAACACCCTGCCGGTACGCCTCACAGTGCACTTAGTTGGCCCATTGACTCGCCTACGGAACTCATCCGAAAATCGGCATCTCCCCGTGTTTTTAGTTGCTTGGCGGGGTCACACTTTTAGTTAGGGAGCACATGACGATGACCGATGTTGCCGCGGGCCAGTCAATCACCAAGCAAGGGGACCGCCTGCAGGTGCCCGACCAGCCGATTATTCCGTTCATTGAAGGAGACGGCACGGGGCCCGACATTTGGCAGGCGAGCCAACGAGTGTTCGACGCCGCGGTTGAGAAGGCCTACGATGGCAAACGAAAAATCGTCTGGAAAGAAGTGCTCGCCGGCGAGAAAGCCTTTAACGCAGTCGGCAATTGGCTCCCCGACGAAACACTCGACGCCTTCCGTTCACTGCTGGTCGGTATTAAAGGCCCGCTCACGACCCCGGTGGGGGGCGGCATTCGCTCGCTCAACGTGGCGCTGCGGCAAATTTTGGATCTCTACGTCTGTTTGCGACCGGTTCAATATTTCACGGGAGTGCCCACCCCCGTGAAAGAGCCTGAGAAAACCGACATGGTGATTTTCCGCGAGAACACCGAAGACATTTACGCGGGTATCGAGTTTCAAGCTGGCACCGAGGATTGCCAAAAGTTTAGCAAAATGTTTGCCGAGACATTTCCCGATCGCTGGAAGAAGGTGCGCTTCCCCAATACCGCGGGCTTCGGCGTCAAACCAGTCAGCCAAGAGGGAACCACGCGGCTCGTGAAAGCTGCAATCCAATACGCCATTGAGAACGATCGTCGCAGCGTGACGCTTGTTCACAAGGGCAACATCATGAAGTTCACCGAGGGTGGCTTTCGTGATTGGGGTTATCAGTGCGCGAAAGAGCAATTCGGGGCGGTGGAGATCGACGGTGGCCCGTGGTGCGAGTTTGTTTCACCCAACACCGGCAAGAAAATTGTCATTAAGGACGTGATCGCCGACGCGATGCTTCAACAGATTCTCACGCGGCCGGAAGATTACGACGTGATCGCCACGCTCAATCTCAACGGCGACTACATCAGCGACGCGCTGGCCGCATGCGTCGGGGGCATTGGCATCGCCCCCGGTGGTAACATTAATTACGTCACCGGCCATGCCATCTTCGAGGCGACCCACGGCACGGCACCGAAGTACGCCAACCAAGACAAGGTAAATCCTGGCTCGGTGGTTCTCTCCGGCGAAATGATGTTCCGTTATCTCGGTTGGACCGAGGTGGCCGATCTCATTATTCGCGGGCTCAACGGTGCTATCAGCGCGAAGACCGTCACCTACGATTTCGAGCGCCTCATGCCAGGCGCGAAGCTGGTGAAGTGCAGCGAATTCGGCGACGCGATCATCAAGCACATGGGATAATCACGCGACAAGTCGCGGCGCTTGTCAACGCGAAGCGCCGCGGCTCGCCGCGCAATACGGGAGGAGAACCAATGCCACTCCTCGGCTACCACTTCATCTTCTCCGCCTACGGGTTTTGGCTCCCCAACGATCCGCGCGGTTCATGGTCCGAAACAGTTCGCGAATTCGAGCTTCGCAGGTTCGGTCCCGCGACCAAAGTTCAGACGACACTATCTGTTGCCGCACAACCGCATGATTACAGGTTACGGCTGGCAGCGAAGAAAGCCCTGCGTTATCCACCGGTCAGATTTACTGGCCAGCAAGCGGTACAAATTGCCAGAGGTTTCGCCGATGCTCAGGCTCAACATGTCTATGTAATTCATGCACTGGCAATTTTGCCCGACCATGTCCATTTGGTGATGCTCAATCATGAG
>JBGTMM010000315.1:0-2167 GCA_041743635.1 Bythopirellula sp. | reverse complement strand
CCAGGGAGAAAGCACCTATGCTCAAACGCTTATGTCGATGAAACCCGCTGTCTATTACCGCATGGAACCCACGAGCGACGGAACCCGGCTCGTCGATGCGTCGGGCAGTGGCGCGGATGCCATGATTCACTTCGGACGAGTGAACTCGCATGTTTGGACCGCTGGAAAAGTCGGCGCCGCTCTGACACTCGGTGGACCCGCGCAGCAGACTTACGCTTCGGCCAGTCAGTATCCTCAAGCATCTGGAGACTCAATGAGCGTGGCCGCGTGGGTTTACGCCCGCTCGCGGCCTCGTTGGGCCAGCATTGCCAAAAACTGGGCTGGCGGCGACAACAACCGCGGGCAGTTTCACTTCGGACTCTACGAGGATAGCGGAGAGCTCGAGGCACATATCGTCGACGGCGACGGCAAGGATATCCTTGTACGAGATAAAGTTCCCCTACCGCTCAATACGTGGCATCACGTCGCGTTCGTCGCTGACAACGGCGTCTTGCGGCTCTATCGCAACGGCCTTGAAGTCGACTCCCAACCCTACCGAGAACTGCATCGGGACCCAAGAATTAAAGCCCTCGGAGTAGGCACAAAATTGAACCTCCTGGGCACGGGACCCGAAGAACTTGATTTCAATATGTGGGATGGCCGCCTCGATGAAATGGCTATTTTTAACCACCCGCTATCAAGCGACGACATCAAGCAACTTCACGATTTGGCTGAAGCAGAGGAGTAAACACGAATCTCATTGAGGGTCCGGGAATTGAGACCTACTACGAGTGGCACGTCCTGAGGTACTCCGAAGGGCGTGGCTGATGCTGGTACTTACGTCACCACGCCCTTTTAGGGCGTGCCACCCGGAAATCCCGGATCGCTGAATCTAACTTGCTTTCGCGGGATCCACTCCATCGATCCAGTCACCGGCCAAGTTCTGAAAATCTTTGGGGTACAGCGTGCTGCCGGTGTCGCCTGCTGACCAACCGGGCAAGTGACGCGGTTTGGCGCGCTCGGCGGACATGGCTTCCCAGCCCGACGCCCAACTCGGATTGCCGTCCATGACGCGCATGTTCTCGCGGTCGAAGTGAAACACCTTACCCTGCCGATAGCTTTCCGCGCCGAGCTTGACGATCACCATCGCGGCGGCACCCAGCTCGGGGTCGCACTTCACCTGCTTGGGATCACCGGCAATCGCGGCATCGCAAAAATTCTCGAAGTGGGCAAGATGATTGTCGGCAATGCCGCCGACCTCGATATGCTCGTTGACAATCTTGCTGTTGTGGGTCACTTGCGGACGTTCGGCGACAAAATCATAACCCGTGAACTCATCGCCGACACCAAAATTGAACGAACCATGGTGTCCGCGAATGACTTGATTGAGGGGCGTTTCCTCACAGCACATACTCGCCGAGATGAAGCCTTGCGCGCCCTCATAAAAATCGGCGACCACGGTCGCGCAGTCGGGGACTTGCCTGGTGTCGTATTCCAAGAAGATGCCGCCCCCACCGGTGACACGGCCGGGAAATCGTAGGCCCGTCGCCGCGAGCATCGAAGTCATGCGATGCACGAACAAATCGGTGAACATCCCCGAACCAAACGGCCAGTAGCACCGCCACTGCGCAAACTTCGCTCGGTCGAAGGGCATGTCGGAGGCAAGTCCCAACTCGGTGCCGAGAAACATCCGCCAGTCAATGTTCTTGGGTGTCATGTCGGGTGCGAGCTCGAAGTAACGCCACTGCCCCATGTCAGAGTTGCGAAAAATTTCGGTCTGAAATTGCACGACCTTGCCCAGTTGCCCCTGCTGAATTCGCCGCCGGGCATCTTCCCACACGGGGAGTTGCGTCGATTGCACGCCCACTTGCATCACGAGTCCCGATTTTTTCCAGGCAGCGAGCACGGCGAGCGCTTCATCGACCGTGTGCGTCATCGGCTTCTCGCAGTAGACGTGCTTCCCCATGGCGAGCGCATCGAGCGTTTGCCGGGCATGCCAGTGGTCGGGCGTGGCGATGCAGACGGCGTCAATAGATTCGTCGGCCAGGATTTCGCGATAATCGCTCACCGCCTTGGGTGCCCGCTTGACCCCTTCCTCGACCGCCTTGACTGCTTGGTCGCGATAGCGATTGAACACGTCGCACACGGCTGCGATCTCAATCTTGCCGGTTTCATTCTGCAGCTTGAT
>JBGTMM010000314.1:0-4923 GCA_041743635.1 Bythopirellula sp. | reverse complement strand
GCCAATCTTTGGAAATCGACCCCGCGAGGCTCCGGCCAGCCGATTACGAAAACATGGTGGTGTTCGACATGGAGGCGGTCCGCAGTTTTCTGGTCGAGAAAAATGATGCGCAAGAACTGAACTTAAACAAGCTTTGCCTGATGGGTGCGGGCATGGGAGCCAATGTCGCGCTGATCTGGTCGGCGGTGGATTGGGATGCACCTCCGCTGGCCCAGCGCAAGCAGGGGCAAGACGTGAAGGCCCTCATACTCGCTTCACCCAATTGGAAACAAAAGGGCCTGCCGTTGGTCGCCGCGCTCAAGCATCCTGACGTGCAGAAAATGCTCTCGATTATGCTCGTTTACGGTAGCCAGGATTCCAAGGCTAAGCAAAGCGCCGAGACGGTTCATAAAAACTTGGAACGCTACCACCCCGAGCCGCCAATTGATCGTGTTCGCCAGCTGAAATCCCTGTTTGAATATCCGCTGCCCACCAGGCTGCAAGGGAGCAAACTCTTAGTGGATCCGCAGTTTGAGATGCTCACCAACATCGACAATTTCATCAAGGCGCGGCTTGTCGATCAACCGTTCGAGTGGGTGCAGCGCAAATAAGCGCCTTTTGATAAAGGGGACATTCTACTTATTTTATAAAGTATAATGTCCCCTTTTTGTCAATCGATGATCCGATCCGGATCTGCGGGCACGCGCAATTCCACGCCGATTGGGAATAAGTGTGGATTGCTCAGTTGATCGCGATTGAGATCGAAAATCTCAAGCGCGCGACCGGCGTCGCTGAGATACCGCTCCGCGAGTTTTTCCAAGGTGTCGCCGTTCGCGACAACGTGAATCAATGCCGCGGGCCAGGCGTTCTGCGAATCTATTGACGTGGTCGGCTGTGCGATGGCGTACGCGGGGCGGGGCGTATTTTCAGGAGCGTCTTGGGGAGTGGGCGTTGTCGATTCAGCCGCTTCGCGTTCCCGTTGGGCCAGCGCCGGGTGGTTGGCGAGATCAAAGCTTTCCAGTTCGTTGGTGCTCGCCATCCGGGCGACGACTTGTTCGGGTGCCATGGGAACATCGCTTAAGGGTGCGACCAAAGCGCTCGCGATGGGGTCCCCATTGCTGGCCCGTAGAGTTTCCGTCTGTTTCTCATGGGAAGCGGGAAAACCTGCTGGCTCGCCCTCTGATTTGCGAAACGGCCAGGCCAGCGTGCCTCCCAATATCAGGATTAAGCCAGCGGTAAGTATTTTGCGTTTGCGAGTCACGACCCAGATTTCCCAAGCTCAACGAAAGAAAATAAAACCTTCTTTGTTCAGCTTCGGAATGCGGAATTGGTCGGATTAACTCCGCGAAGCGGAGCGCGCGTTATGCCGGTCGCACGCGGCGGGCCGTGACGATCCGGCAAACTTTGCGTGCTTTCGATACTAAAGCCGGTTTCAAACCGGGGGCTGATCTCACTTCGTCGCGGCCAGATCCCGAGTTCCAATGGCGTTGGAGCTAGCGACCTTGGCTCCGCTTGATTGCTCGCCATGGCTCAGCCACAGCAAAATCGGCGAGGCGATAAAGACCGAACTGTAAGTACCCACCACGATGCCAATTACCAAGGCGAATGTAAACCCGTGGATGCCTTCGCCACCCATGATGTATAGCACAAGTACGGAAAAGATCGTGGTGAGCGACGTGAGCAACGTCCGCGACAACGTCTGATTGACGCTCAAGTTGATCATGTCGCCCGTGAGGCGAGGACTCTTGCCTTTCACTTCACGGATACGATCGAACACCACGATCGTGTCGTTAAGCGAATAACCGATAACGGTGAGCAGCGCCGCCACAACCGGCAAGCTAATTTGGAACTTCTCGATCAAGAGCGCCTGCGCCAAGCCAGGGATGGATTGCACCAGCCAGGAGCTCATGGCGAGCATGCCAATCGTGATCAACACGTCGTGGATGATCGCAATCACCGCGGCCACGCCATAAATCCAACCGTGAAACCGGAACCAACTGTAAGCGATGATGCCGATGAAGCTGACGATGATCGAAGCGATGGCTTTGGTTCGCAAGTCATCGGCCACGCGTCCACCAATCTTGTTCGAGAGTGGGAAAACCGGCTCGCTGTTGGTAGCCGTCTCCAATTCGGTAAATATCTCGTCCGCCTCGGCAGGGGGAACGGCCAGCTTGACGTCCCATGTATTGAAGCGACGCGCGGTGCCCTTGGTGTAATCAGGATTGGAAAGTTCAAAGCGGGCCGAGCCGCGCCCGCTCTCTTCCAGGGCTTCGCGCAACATATGCTCGGCGGTTTCAATATTGACGCCGCCGTCGGCGTCACCCTGGTCGCCGAAAAGAAGCTGAGCCTTGGTGCCACCGGCAAAGAAATCGACATCCTTTACGGCAGTTGTTTCTGCAGTCGCGGTTTCCTCAGCAGCGTCTTCGGTGGCTACTTCTTCATCAGCGGCCGGGGTCTCTTCCGTGGGTTCCGCGGTGGTATCCTCAGCAGCTTCGTCCACCGCTTCTTCGGTTTGGAAGTTTACCAGGCGAGCCGAAATTTGTCGTCGGAAGCGAATCGAGCTGGTTTGTCCACTGATAGGGGCGACTTTCGTGGCCTCAACTTGGTAGGTTTGCAGTTTATCGCCGAATTTTTCCTGCAAGGTCTTCTGCACGGCTTCGACGTCTTCTTCGATGCTGCTCACGGTGAAACGTCTGCCGCCCTCGCCCACTTCCACCAAAGACAAATTCTTGTCTTTAAGCTCCGTCTCGGCCAGCACGTCCATCACTTCCGAGAACGACATTTCCTCTTCATCCTTAAGAACCATCGTCACGGAGCTTCCGCCCGTGAAGTCGATATTCAACAGGTCATTGCCCCGTTGAAACACGGCAAAGACGCCAATAGCGATCAGCAGCCACGAGGCCCCAATCGCCAGATGCCGCTTGCCCATGAATTCGAAATGCGTCTCGCCGATGATCTGCGTCATCTTGAGGTCTTTGATTTTCCCCAATCGCTCGGCCACATCGAAGATGATGCGCGTCAAAAACACCGCCGCGAACATGCTCATGACGATGCCGATAATGAGCGTTACCCCGAAACCTTTCACATTGTCGGGAGCAATGCGATAGATCACGACGGCCGTAATCAAGTTGCACATGTTCGAGTCGATAATGGTAGTGAAAGCCCGGTCGTAACCGTTGCGTATAGCCATCCGTAGGGCGGCCCCTCGCGCACGTTCTTCACGAATGCGTTCAAAGATCAGCACATTCGCGTCGACCGACATGCCAACGCTGAGCACCAAGCCGGCCAGGCCCGGCAGAGTGAACGCCGCGTGGAATAGGACCATCACGCCCAGAGTAAGCAGCAAGTTGGTGCAGAGCGCCATGCAAGCCACCAAGCCCGCGAAGCGATAATAGAAAATCATAAACCCAACCGAGATCAACAAGCAAAAGGCGATCGCGATCTTGCCACGCTCAACCGTTTCGGCGCCTAAAGTGGGGCTGATCGTGGCGCGGCTAATCGGTTCCTTGTTCAAGGAAGCTGGCAAGCTGCCGGCGTTTAAGATGCCGACGATGAAATCGACTTCTTCCTTGCTGTTGTTACCGGTGATCCGGCCTTGCGAGGTAATCTTTGAGTTAATCGACGGTGCGGTGAGCAATTTCTTATCGAGAATGATGCCGAGATAATATTTTTGTCCCGAAGGATTCGGAAGGTGATCGCTCGTGAGTTGTCCGAAGCGGAAGGCCCCCAGATCGTTGAACACGAAGTTAACCTGGGGCTGCCCCGTTTCGTCAAAACCGGACGATGATTGCGAAAGATAGCTGCCGGTCACGTCGAGCCCGTCGTTCATCAAGATCAGTGCCTGGGGCTCCTTGCCCGCCATCCGTTTGACCACCCGCTCGTCAGCTTGTTCCGCCGGGCCGAACTCTTCCATCTTGTAAGGCATCCATTCGGCGACTTTGCGGCCTCCCATCATGACTTCGTTCATGCTCGGGGGCAGCGCTTTGGCCAGCTCGATAATTTCCGTGTTTTCGGAAAAACCAGGAGCGGCCGTAATGCGAAACTCCAAGGCACCAGCCGTGTAAATTCGCCGTTCAATGAAATCGAGTTCTTCCTGGCTCGCCTTGGGGATGATGATTTCGATTTGATCGGGACCATATTCACGAATCGAAACTTCCTTCGTGCCACTGGGATCGATGCGCTCGCCGAGCGCACTAATGAGTTGGCGCACGAGTTGGCTCTTTTCGGAAACCGTCTGTCCATCGCTGGTACCCTGACTCGTGTCATCGGCAGTGGCCGCGGCCGAGGTATTCTGCAATTCGTAGATAAGCGTAATACCGCCGCTCAGATCGGGACCATATTTCAGTTCCCCTTGATAAAGCACCAGCGCTGCGGCCATGATCGAGCCGATGGCCACCGCGAACTTCCAGCCGTGCTCTGGCATCCGCCAAATCTTGGCCAAATAGCTGCCGATCACAATTGGAATCACAAACACCGCGATCACCATGGACAACACAATCAGGCCAGGAATTGCGGAGGTCGCTTCGGCCGGGACCGTGGGGGCAGCATTACCCGCCACGCCGATTTCAGTCGTGGCCGTGTCGGCTAGCTCATCGCCAGCCGTTTCCTGAGCCGCCAGGGGCCAGGCAACCATGCTCAAGATTATTGCCGCGGCTAAGAATGCCAGCCTTTGCACACGTAAGAAGCACAATGTTAATCCGTTATCTTTAACCATCATCATTTGAATTATCCGTTTGCTGATCGAAGGCTCGGAGACTCGGCCGCGTCGGTCGCTGCCGCCGCTCGTTGCGTTAGCTTTCTGTCTTATTGTCCTCGGTCACCACCCGAGCAATGGCCGACGTGTTGACCCGCAGCTTGGTGCCGGTCGTTTCGTCGATGCGAATTGTCACTTCATCGCGATCGCGCTGCACGTTGGTCACCACGCCGTGGATGCCGCCGATTGTC
>JBGTMM010000313.1:0-2772 GCA_041743635.1 Bythopirellula sp. | reverse complement strand
GGACTTGGGGAAGAGTTCATCATCTATGTGGAAAAAGTTTTCGACCGCATTACAAATTTTCCGGAGGTTCACGCCGTGGTCTATCGTAATGTACGACAAACGCTCGTACGTAAATTCCCCTACGTCGTTTGCTACATTTTTGAAGAGGGTCGAGTAGAGGTCATTGAGGTTTTTCACGCACACCGCGATCCGACCACTTGGCAAGCGCGTGTTGAGAAGTTGGTGAAAGAAATCATCCGGATGGCTCAATTCCGATGAGAGGACGAATTATGAACTTGAACTTGGCTGACAAACTCGTGACGGATTTCGAGGCCGGCAAACTTTCCCGGCGGCAACTTGTCGCGCGTCTGATGGGCCTCGGCGCGGCACTCGCCTCGCTCGAGAATTTTTCCCACGCACAGCAGTCCGAGACTGCGGGGAAAGCCAATGAACCGACGTTCCGCGCGACTGGTCTCCATCATATCGCCCTCGACGTGACCGACATTCCCCGTTCGCGTGATTTTTACGAGAAGCATCTCGGCCTGCGCGTCACCCATGGCGACGATAATGCGTTATTCATGGGTGCCGATCGCAACTTCTTTTTGACGTTGTTCCGCGCCGAAAAGCCAGCCCTCGATCACTACTGTTACGGCATCGACAACTACGACGTCGCTGACGCGGTAGTAAGACTCCGCCAAGCGGGCATCAATCCCCGCCAAGAGGGTGGGCGAGTTTACTTTCCTGATCCTGATGGACTCACGGTGCAGATCGCCGGCGAGCGATAGGCGAGCGGCCGGCGTAAGCCGGCTGTAGGATGAGCATCATGAATACGAGATAAGTGATCGCACGCTGGATTGTTGCTTTATCGTTGATCGCACTCGGAGTAGCAAAAAGCTTATTCTCGCAAGTCGTCGCTCGTCAGCACGTCCTGTGAGGTATGTCGCACGCGAAAGATGATGACTGTCTCCCCATCAATCCCAAATACAATTCGATGGGTGGGTCGTCGTCCAAGGCCGTAAAGTAACTGACGGACCCCTTGCTCAAGCAGGTCACGTTCACTCGCGAATGAGCACCGCTCTGGCATCGTTTGCAAGGATTCAATTGCCTTTTGAATTCCTAAGTACCAACGAGCCGCCTGTTCAGCAGAGTGATGCGAAGCCCACCAGTCATGGGCCAATTGCAGGTCCTGTTTAGCCGGGCCAGTGATGAGAAGTCGCGGCATCTAGGCATCCGAGGGTATGCCATTCTTAGCTCGGAACTCGTGATCAAACTCTGCGAAATCCTGCGCGTTACCGTCCCGCCAAGCATCGATCCCTACTTGGATCGCTTGTCGTTCTTGAGCCTGCCAATCCAGCGAATCGAGCGCCTGACGAATAACTTCTGCCTCGGTCGCTCCCTGTCCGGCGGCCGTTCGTTGGACGCGGTCGATCAATTCAATTGGAAGTTCAAGGTGCACTGTGAGTTCTCCTTGTCAAGCAGTAGTTTACCACCCGCAACGCGTGCGGGCAAGCTTGCTTGGCTTACATCAGCGCCTCTTCGGTCGCCGCCTCCGCCATATCGAGTGTGAACTCGGCGTCGAGTTCGACGTCTTCGCTGGAATAGATTACGTCCTCGGCAGCCAGAACTTCCGCGATTTCTTTTTTCCAGGCGAACGGGCTTTCGTCCACCGGGCAATCGCCGAAGCTGATCCCTAACGCCCGCGCGGCTTGCACGGCCGAGCCGTTGCGGTCCACGATACGGAGCTTGTTGACCGCTGCCATGATGGGAACGCTCAGAATCTCGGGCGGTTGGTAGCACACCATCTCCCCGAGTTTGCCCTCGATGATCAGCCGCACGGCATGGGCGCCGTATTGTGTGGCGAGCACCCGGTCAAACGTCGTCGGAGCCCCGCCACGTTGCAAATGGCCCAGCACCGACACTCGCACCTCGCGATGCAACCGGCCTTCAATTTCCGCGGCAACGATTTGCGCAATGCCGCCGAGCCGTGCTTGCGCACCAAGTTGTTCTTTGCCAACCAAACCGCCGTCAGGCAGCTCGGCCCCTTCGGCCACAACGACCAGCGAAAACCGCTTGCCGTGGCTTTCGCGGTCGAGAATCTTGTGACAGAGGTTTTCGTAGGTCCATTCGATTTCAGGAATCAGAATCACGTCGCCGCCACCGGCGATACCCGCGTGCAGGGCAATCCAACCTGCGTGGCGGCCCATTAGTTCGATCACCATGATCCGTTCATGGCTCGCCGCGGTGGTGTGCAAGCGGTCGAGCGCGTTCGTGGCACATTCCACGGCACTGTCGAATCCAAACGTAAACGCGGTGGCCGAGAGATCGTTGTCGATGGTCTTGGGCACGCCAACCACGGGGATGCCGTATTCATGAAATTGCTGCGCCACGGCGAGCGAACCGTCGCCACCGATGCAGACCAATCCTTCGATGCCGAGTTGATCGACGGTCGTTTTCACACCGGCTAAAAGTTCCGGGTCGATATTTACGCGATCCGAAACGCCGACCGTCGCGGCAAAGCGGCCCTTATTCGTGGAACCTAGGATCGTGCCTCCTTGGCTGAGAATTCCCGACGTGTTTTTCTGTGTTAAATTGAGGAAATTCACGGGGTCATAGAGGCCTTCGTATCCCTTGAGAAACCCGACGCACTCATAGCCGAGTTGGTGCGAAGCCTTCACGACGCCACGAATCACCGCGTTAAGCCCCGGGCAATCGCCGCCGCTGGTGAGCACACCAATACGCTTTTTGGCCATATCCCAATATCCTTCAGAACCGTGGAAAGAATGCCTGCTGGAC
>JBGTMM010000312.1:0-4307 GCA_041743635.1 Bythopirellula sp. | reverse complement strand
TGGACCCCGAGCGTGGCCATGATGCAGGCGTATTCCGTTCCAATCACGCCGCCCCCCACCACGATCCTGGTCTTGGGCAGATGGTTGAGCCGCAGCACTTCGTCGCTTGTGAAGATCGTCCGTTCGTTAAATGGAATCGAGTCGGGACGCGCGGGTTTGGTGCCGACGGCCACGAGAAACCGATCGGCGGACAGCCGCTCTTCGCCGTTCGGACCTTCAACCGCCACTTCATGGGGACCGGTGAAACGTGCCTTTCCCCAAATCAAGTCGATATCGTTGCGATCAAATTGATCGCGGATCACGGCCCATTCGTGTCGAATCACCCGCTGCGAAAAGCTCACCAATTCCGCAATCGTGATGTCTTTTCTCGGTCGCGGCGACTCGCCAAACAATCCACGTTGGTTGGCCGTTAAATGCAGCACGGCTTCGCGGAGGGCCTTCGAGGGGATCGTGCCTGTATTGATCTGGGCACCGCCAAGCACCTGATTTTTTTCGATGATGGCAACCCGTTTACCAAGTTTGGCAGCCTGGATCGCTCCCTTCTGGCCCGCGGGACCAGTGCCAATCACGACGCAATCATAGTGTTTCATGGCGACGGTGCCTTACTTTGTGAGTTGGAAAACGCGGCGGGGCAGGCAGGACTTAGTAGGTGGGATGCGCGCGAGGGCGGTTGGCTCTCGGTCGCATCGGCGCAGTTTACCGCTCTTCGTGAATATAACAAACATTGCCGGTATTACCGGCTCCCTAGGCGGGGGAAGCGGCACTGCGTACAACGATTGTAAGGAAAGCAACTTTTTTGCCGGAATTCAGCCATGTCACTCTTTGCAGCCGCCGAAGCCGAAAATCGCCGTAGCGCCCAGCCGCTTGCGCTGCGGATGAGGCCGCGCACTCTCGCGGAGTTTGTCGGTCAGCAACATTTTCTCGGCGTGGGGAAACTGCTCCGTCGGCTGATCAAAGCTGATCGACTGACAGCGCTGCTTTTTTACGGCCCGCCCGGAACGGGCAAAACGACGCTCGCCCATCTGTTGGCGACCGAAACCCGCTGCCGTTTTCGCCAACTCAATGCCGTCACGAGCGGCGTGAAAGATTTGCGGGAAGTGATCGACGAAGCCCGCAACGTGCTCGCCGCCGAAGGGACGCGGACCCTGCTCTTCGTTGACGAAATCCATCGCTTCAACAAATCGCAGCAAGACGCACTGCTGCCCGATGTGGAAGACGGCACGGTCGTACTCGTGGGGGCCACGACTGCGAATCCCTTCTTTGCGGTGAATAGCGCCCTGGTGAGCCGTAGCCGTGTGTTCGAGTTTCAGCCGCTGAGCGTGGATGACATTAAGCTGCTCCTTCACCGCACCCTCGCCGACCACGAGCGCGGCTTGGGTGCGATCCCCGTCATTTTGCACGACGACGCAGCGGAGTTTCTGGCCCAGACTTGCGACGGCGACGCCCGGCAGGCACTCTCCGCGCTGGAAATCGGCGTGTTATCGAGCGAAGAACGTCCGGTGGAATTTACGCTTGCCCTCGCCGCCGAAAGTGTCCAGCGTAAGGCGGTGCAATACGACCGCGATGGCGACTCGCATTACGATTCGATCAGCGCACTGATCAAGAGTATCCGCGGGAGCGATCCCGACGCGGGAATTTATTGGCTCGCGCGAATGCTCGAGGGGGGCGAGGATGTTCGCTTCCTCGCGCGACGCTTGGTGATCCTGGCGAGCGAAGACGTCGGCAATGCCGATCCCCATGCGTTGCCGCTAGCCATTGCCGCGATGCAGGCGTGCGAATTCGTGGGGCTGCCCGAGTGCCAACTCAATCTCGCCCAAACGGTCGCCTACCTGGCCTGTGCCCCGAAATCCAACGCAGCGACCATGGCTATCGGCGAGGCGCGGGCCGACGTTCGTGAGGGCCGTACGGTGCCCGTGCCGATTCACTTGAAAGACGCCCATTACGCTGGAGCCAAACGGCTTGGCCACGGCGAGGGCTATGAATACGCCCACAATGCCGAGGATGGCGTCGCCGCGCAGGATTATTTGGGCGTGGAACGCGAATACTATCGGCCGGTTAATCGCGGCTTTGAGCAAGAATTGTCGCAGCGACTCGAATCCATTAGGGCGAAACTTCGTTCTCAGCGATCACAATCATCGGCAGACAAAGCGGAATGAGTTCGATTACTTCCAAATACTCTTGGCACAGGGACGATCTTTTTAAGCCATCCGTGGTGACTCTGATCGCTGCCAACCTCATTCCACTCTTTGGCGTACTCTTTTTGGGCTGGAGCACGTTTGCAATCGTCGGCGTTTATTGGTCCGAGAATGTGATCATCGGCGCGATCAATGTTCTTAAGATGATTGCCTGTACCCCTTCGGCCGATACGATTAAACTTGTCGCGACGAATCCCGACCAACTCAGAAGCAGTAGCAAGCAAGTACAAAAGCCACTTGAGCAACAATCACCGCGAATTGCCGTCGCTCATCATGTTTCAAAACTGTTCTTCATCCCCTTTTTCATTGTCCATTACGGCATGTTTTGCTTTATCCACGGCCTCTTTATTTTTGAACTCTTGGGAGGGAACGCACACTTTAGGGGTGGTCCGCTTGATTCTGGAGTTTATTTCTGGCAACGACTTAAGGAAGACAATTTGCTTTGGGCCGTGGGAGCTTTGGCGGTGAGCCATTTGTTTTCGTTCTTCACGAATTTTCTTTATCGCGGCGAATACCGTCGGGTCACCGTGCCTCAACTCATGTTTCAGCCTTACGCCCGGATCGTAATTCTGCACCTCGCCGTTCTTTTCGGTGCTTTTCTCATTATGGCATTGGGCTCACCGGTCTGGATGCTTGTGATGCTTATTATTGGCAAAACGATTCTTGATATTGGTTTGCATCTTGCGGAGCGAACGAAGAATTCTAACGTCGCCACCTCTATCATAACGACTCAAGCACCTAGTTAGTAAATGACGCCACCCCTCACCCATCTCGGCATATCGCCAGAAAAAGTCGCCGTCATATTGGTCGATCACGGTTCGCGCCGCGAGGAGAGCAACCAACTCTTGCTAGATGTCGTTAACGCCTTTCGCCAGCACGCGGCATGGTCGATTGTTGAGCCAGCGCACATGGAGCTCGCTGAACCGTCAATCGCCACGGCCTTCGCGAGATGTGTTGAGCAGAGGGCCGAGTTGGTGATCGTATTTCCTTATTTCCTCTCACCGGGCCGACATTGGCACGAAGACATCCCGCGCCTCGCCGCCGAGGCCGCGGCAGACTATCCCGGAGTCCGCCATCTCGTGACCGCTCCGTTGGGATTGCATGCACTGATGCTGCAAGTGATCGACCAGAGAATTGCCGCCTGTTTGAACCGTGTCGCGGGCCATTCGCAATCCTGTGAGGTGTGCAGCGATAGCACTGGCTGCACGCTGCTGCCAAAAACATAACATGTTCGACTTTTCCGATTAGCAAAAGTTGAGCGGCCACCTAGCAATCGCCGATATTCCAGTAGGCGGTTTGCACGGAGTGAAACTTCGCGCCAGCGCCTCTTTTCTTCACTCATCGCAGGATGCAATATGTCTCGCTTATCGCTCGCAATCGCGGTTCTTGTTTGTTTGAGCCAACAAGTACGGAGTGCCGACGCACCTTTCGTGCCCGGCACTGGCGTGAAAGTTTCACAAGCGGGCGATGATTTTGAGGACCCAAGCTGGGGTTACGCCATGAACGGTGCGAAGGCTAGCTACGAACAAGACGAACAACAACGCCCTCCCGGAGGCCGCTCACGCAATGGCCGCTGGTACGAAAGCGCGATGCGCGGCCAGCCCGATCTCATCAAACGTGTTGCCACACCGCCGGGGGGAATCGAAGGCAGCGCGGGAGCGCTGCTCCTGCGGACTCGCCTTTCCGGCATTCCCGGCGACCTTGCCGGTAAACAGATGCAAGATGATCTGCTGATGGGAGTTAAGCATCGCCTTGGTCGCACCGTTCCCGTGGGTTGGAGCCCCAGCTTCACGGTCCGCGTCTATCTGCCTCCCTTCGAGAAATGGGAAGATCGCACAGGTGCGTCCTTTGGCATCCGTGGCGATTGCCAGGGTCTCAACACCGACGGCGAAATGGAAGCCTACTGGCCCGGCTTTTTCATTCTGTTCCGGAGTGAGACGAGCAAGGAGTTTGAAGAAGATTTTGCCCAAATCGCCTTTCGCGCGCAGCAGTCGGGTAAAGACCTGCCCGGGCCAAAGATTCTTGAGCATGGCTGGTGGACGTTTGGCATGTCGTACACCCCCGACGGTCGCATCCACTATTATGCCCACGCCGGCACGGATGACCTCACCG
>JBGTMM010000311.1:0-11700 GCA_041743635.1 Bythopirellula sp. | reverse complement strand
TCGCAAACTGTTCTCAATCGCGGCGCGATCCGCCTCGGTTGCGCGAGAAAGAAACGGAAAATCCGCCAAGTTTCGCGCAAGCCGAATCCGGCTGCTAATCACGATGTCCGACTCTGGACCGGCACCGCGCAGCCATTCACCGCTCGAAGTTGTCAAATCGTTAAATTCCATATTCAATGGGCCGCTCAAAGTGCCGCTCGCGCTTCATCTAAACCGAACTCCCGCATTCTAAAGTATTTGAGGGTGTTCGGGAATTCCGGGTGGCACGCCCTGAAAGGGCGTGGTGAAGTAAGTACAAGCATCAGACACGCCCTTCGGATTACCTCAGGGACGTTCCACCCCGTGAAACGGTCTCATTTCCGGACACCCTCAAGTATTCATGCGATATTGTGAGGGGATGAGGCTCAGACCACGAAAAAGTCGCCTTTCACTTCGTGGGCTTTGCTTTGGATTCCGCGGCCTGGGCCCGTGATTGAGCCTCGGTCGAGCGAATTTCGTCCCGCAACTGCGAAGCTCGCTCGTAATTCTCCGAGGTGATCGCTTCCTTCATTTCGCGTCGCAAACGGATCAATTGCGTCTGTTGATCGGCACCCTGCGGGCAGCGTTTGGGAACTTTGCCGATATGGTGCGTCTGGTCATGGATGTTCATGAGCAATTGTTCCAGTTCTTCGACAAAGAAATCGTAATCATGCGGGCAACCCAACCGACCTTGCTTGCGGAATTCCAAGAACGTGATCGAGCAAACCGGGCATCGGCGTTGATCGAGCCGCGCGAGTTGGTCCGCCGTCTCATTAACTGCCAAATGCTGGGCCAACAAGCCGGCCATCGCCGGCATCATCTCGGCGGCATCTTCATCGTTTGGCGCAAGAAATTTTTGAGCGCACTCTTCACAAAGGTGCAACTCCTTCGGCTTACCGTCGATGAGATCGGTAATGTGAAAGGTCGCCTGTTTGTCGCATTTCTGACATTTCAACATGGTGTTCCTCGCTGCCCGGTCAGATCGAAGACAAGCCACGGAATTTCACGGATTAAACACGGATAATTCGTTGTGATATTTCTTCTGGTATGAAGAGTCGTTACAGCGGTCGAGAAATACCGCTCTTGTTCTCCAAAATCAGTGTTTAATCCGTGTTTCATCCGTGGCTCACTACTTCAATCATTGTGGGATTCTATCCATCGGCAAGATCGAACCTTCGAGGATTTACGGGACTCTTGTCATGAGTCTTTGGTCAAAGGTCCGTTTGAGTACGGGGATTCTAGCCCGAGCAGGTCCAGTGTCAAGCTGTCCGCGAGGACACTTAACTGTTTGTCACACCAAGAGATGCAAGACTGTCGCCGATTAGTGAACCCTGTTGTGAGTGCCCGTGGGTGGTGATAAGCTGGCACTGCCGTGCACTCCGCCGCGGTCGCCAATTGTCAATTCTTTTGGGAAAGGTCTTTCAAGAATGGTTTTCCAAGAGTATTGCCGCCCATGATTTACCTGCCGGACTACGACCGATTCACGCAACTGGCGGCAGGCACCGACTTTGTGCCCGTTTACAGGCAGTTGGTGAGCGACGTGCTGACCCCCGTGCAAGCCTTTCAACGCTTGGACGGCACGACCGCCGCTTGTTTGTTCGAGAGCGTGATCGGCGGCGAAAAAGTCGGCCGTTACAGCTTCTTGGCCAGTGACCCGTTTCTGTGGATCAAAGCCTATGGTCACCAAGTCACCGTCGCCACGCTCACTCGGCCCAACGACAAAAACGCCGTCGTAAAGCCAAGTTGGCAAACTGAATCCTTCGAAGCCACCAACCCGTTCGACATTCTCCGTGATCACGTGCATGAGATGAACGTGGCTCACCTCCCGGAATTGCCACCCTTCATCGGCGGGGCCGTCGGCTATGCGGGGTACGACACGGTCCGTTACGCCGAAAATCTACCCCACGCACCGTTTGACGACCGTCAGCTTCCCGATCTGTGGTTTGGATTGTACGATTCCCTGGTTGTTTTCGATCACGTGCAGAAAACCGTGATCGTGCTGGCTCTCGCTGATGTTCGTGACAAGAAACCGGCTGCGCTCAAACAAGCACACGAAACGGCTTGCCGCCGAGTCGATCATCTGGTTGAGCAATTGGCAACTCCCAACGACTTGCTGCGCATCGCCGACATCCGTACCGATGGCGAGGTCTCGCTCCAGTTTGAGTCGAATCTCTCTCAAACCGAATTTGAAGATTCGGTGCGCAAGTGCGTGGAATACATTCGCGCTGGCGACATTTTTCAAGTCGTGATTAGCCAACGCCTGCAAACCAAGTTCGCGGCGCAACCGTTTGAGCTGTACCGCACCTTGCGAGTCGTCAATCCCAGCCCGTTCATGTTTTATCTCCGCACCCCGGAAGTCACGCTTGTCGGCAGTTCGCCCGAAATTTTGGTCCGCGTGGTGGAGGGCCTCGTCACGGTCCGACCCCTCGCCGGCACGAGAAAGCGTGGCCGCGATGAAGCGGAAGACAAACGGCTCGCCGCGGAATTGCTCGCCGACCCCAAGGAGTGCGCCGAGCACGTGATGCTCGTTGATCTGGGCCGCAACGACGTGGGCCGCGTGGCCCGTTATGGTTCGGTACAGATTTCCGATGTAATGGTCATCGAGCGCTACAGCCATGTGATGCACATCACGTCCAACGTCACCGGCAACTTGCGCGACGATTGCGACGCCTTCGATGCCCTGGCCGCATGTCTGCCCGCGGGGACCGTCTCAGGGGCACCCAAGGTGCGCGCGATGGAAATCATCGACGAGATCGAACCCACGCGCCGCGGCCCCTACGCCGGGGCCGTCGGCTACATCGACTTCGCCGGCAACATGGATACCTGCATCGCTCTACGAACCGTCGCCATTCATAATGACATCGCGTATCTGCAAGTCGGCGCGGGAATTGTCGCCGACAGCGTTCCGGAAATGGAATATCAGGAAACAATGAACAAGGCCCGTGGCATGCTCAAGGCGATTGAGGTCACGCTCGAGCGGCTGAAATAGTGGTCAGAGTAGAAATAAAATAAATGTCATTCCGAAACGAGCTCCGCGACTTGAGGAATCTGGCTTCCACTATTGCTCGCAGTCGCACCAGGCTCGGAATGTCGCGCATTATCACAAGCTGCGCCCCATCCCGTGAAAAACGCGTGGCCATTACTTCGCATTTTCTCGTTCAAAGCCTCGATTCCTGGGGTTCTCGACGCTGGTATCATGGCTGCCGAAACCCATCGGCTGGCTCAGGGCGGCCAAGTAAGTTACCCGTCCTACTCCCGATTCGTGGGATTCGTTCGATTCGTGGTTCCCAATCCTCACAACTTCCCCGCGTTCGTATCCGCGCGCAAGTTGGCGATCATTTCCTGCGTCGCCGCGGCGACGGCTTCTTGCCAACGTGCTTCGCCAAATTTGTCTTTGTACTCCGGGCGTTGATGGGCAAAGATGATCCCGCGTGAATTGTTGATCACCGCGCCTAATCCGTTTGCATCAAATGCGGAGACAACGTCTTTTGCCGTGCCCCCTTGGCTGCCGTAGCCGGGGACCAAGAACCAAGTGTGCGGCATCGCGGCGCGCAGTTCCGCGAGTTGCTCTGGATAGGTGGCCCCCACAACCGCGCCGACACTGCCGTAGCCACTCTCGCCAGCGCCCGCCGCTGACTGTTCTTCCACGTAATTGGCAATCCTCCGATACAACGGTTTGCCGTCAACCAGCTTGTCCTGCAACATGCCGCTGCCGGGGTTCGAGGTTTTCACCAGCACAAACAATCCCGCGCCACGTTCATGAGCAACATTGATGAACGGCTCCAAACTGTCGGCACCAAGATAGGGGCTGATCGTTAAGGCATCAGAGTGCCAAGCACTTTGTTCGCGACCCAAATATCCGCGGGCATAGGCCTCGGCGGTCGAACCAATGTCATTTCGCTTGGCGTCCATGATGACGAGCAAACCGCGACGGTGGGCATGCTTGATCGTCTGGTAGAGCGCCCACATCCCGGCGGGTCCACAAGCTTCAAAGAACGCCGCTTGCGGTTTCACGGCGGGAACCAGCGGAGCAACCACGTCAATGACTTCGCAACAAAATTGCTCATAAGCGGCGGCCCGCGAGATGATGTCTCCGGGGCTCTTACTCAGAAATTTCTCCGGCAGTTGTTCCCAACGGGGATCAAGCCCCACCACCACGGGATTGCCACACCGCCGCACGGCCTCGGCCAACGTATCGCCAAAGAGTTTCAACGCCAAATTCCTCAATCAAGCGGGACAGATCGTGTGCATCAAGTGCAGCCGCATGATAAGGGGTTGGCGGGAGTTATCTCAATGCCCTGGGAAATACACGGCCCGCGGGAATTACACGTTGCAAAGGCGCGATGAATGTGAAATACTAGCGGCTTGGCAATCTCGCTCGGGTCCGGCCCACTTGCGGTCACGACCTTTCTGATAGCACATAAAGTTCGGGCCGTGGCGCAGTCTGGTAGCGCGTTTGACTGGGGGTCAAAAGGTCGCAAGTTCAAATCTTGTCGGCCCGACTTTTTTTAAGCCGTGATTCCATCAGACTACGCCGTCACGCGAGTCGCACGCGAACCGAGCTTGCCAACGGTCACGCCCAACGTATCTCGCGCGTTTCGCCGATTTTTATCAACCGGCCCCCGTTTTGTTCGGGGATTTGTTCGGCGTAGTTTTGGGTTTCTCTCTGAGCATCCATTCAGTTGCTTGTCGTGCTGGGTAAGAAAAGCGACCGCCGTCTTATCGTCTTAAGGTCCATACAGAATACGGTCCAGTCAGAAAACACTCGGCTCACGGGGTGGTTGCGTCACGATTCACCTCGACATCTGTTTCACCTGTATTCACGTCTCGCTCGACTTCAACGTCAGTTCTCGGTGTTTCGATGTCTAAAACTTTTTCTTTCTCCGCACATCCAACGAACGCTGCCGGCAGGATCAGCACCACACAAAAACAGACTGACATCAGGAAACTCGAAAGGCCCTCAAAAAATTCGCATTTCATTGGATTTATCCCCAATTCTGCTGAAACTAAAAAAAACACACCCCAAAAAGAGCGAAAACTATGCCAATGCATAAACGCGGTAATAAGGACTGGATTGTCCGGCACCAACTAGGTGTTGGTTTAAGATCATCCAGCTAGTTCTTTCCAGAACCAACCCTGTCATTGGATCGGAATGAACTTTTCGTAAACCTAGTTCGTAATGTATTCAAAGTACAACGTATCGTTCGGCACGCTATTCGCTTTTGGGTGTTTTACGACTTACGCTTACACCAATGTAAAGGAGTGCTCGCATGTCTCAGCAACAGGAACTTAGGGCAGAGTCACTCGTGACTGCGAAATGTCGACAAATTCGGCGAAGTTGGACCGACTCCGAAAGGAAAGTCCGCGAGATGCGGGCAAATTTAGCGCAGAGTCGTTTAGCTCTAACGATTATGTTTCGCGAATTAAATGGCTGTGCGAAGTAGGTTCAGAATGGTTGAAAACGACACGCTTTTCTCTGCCCTGACATCGCTCTAATTAATCCGCTGCGCTTAAAACCCGTGCAAACCGCTGGGCAACGGCATTCTTGGGGAACTTCTCTCCCGGCACGGCGATTGCGAACACTGCTCATGGAGCATTTTCTCGACTGGGCCATTTTTCTAGCTACCTCTGACCTTTTCGCCAGCGATGAATTGAATTTCTCCCAAAATTGGTCGATTTTCAGTTAATTGCAAGGTATTTTTCAGAGATGCTCAGTTCGCCTCATAAGATTGCATCCGCGATGTACGAAATGGCGTTTGATGATTGGCCTGACCAACTGCCTGAATTGGGTCAAGCTATTCGTGCGCACTCATCGTCGATCTTGAAAGCCTGGGAAGAACTCATTGAAAAGTACTTGCCGACGAGTAGTCGGACGATTCATCGTGTGGAGCTACGCGATCATCTTCCCCAATTTCTTGACAAGCTCTCGCAAGATTTGATCGCCGGCAGGGAGGGCCGAGATGCCGCGACACAGCCCGTGGCACGTCAACATGGCATCCAACGTTGGCAGCAAGGCTGGGAACTCGAACTGGTGATTCGCGACTACCAGTTGTTGTTGCATGCGATTATCACCGTCGTCAGCGAACAGTTCACACGCGATCTCACCAACGTCGAAACTCAAAATCTGACCAAACTGTTGCAGGAAGCCGGCGTCGTGGCGCTGCGCACCTTCTTATCATTTCGAGGCACACAGGAAAACAACCGCGAGGATGTGCCGATTCTGCACGGTATATTGGAGAATTGCAATGACGCCGTGATCGAGTTGTCACTCGACGGCACGATACTTTATTGGAATCAAGGCGCGGAAAAAATCTATGGCTACCATGCGGAGAACATCCTAGGCAGCCATATTGGCACGATTTTGCCGCCCGACAGACAACTGGAATTTGATCGCTGCATCGCAATGCTCAAGAGTGGGCGGGATATCCCTCCCTTCGACACGATGCGCCGCCGCGGGGATGGCACGGACGTCTCGGTGTCGATCACCGCCTCCCCCGTTCGCGCTCAGGACGGCACTCTGCAAGGCTATGTTTCGATTGCCCGCGACATCTCGGATCGCGTGCGGGCTGCTGAGGCCTTACGCGATGCCTTGGAAGAAGCCGAACGCGCCAGCCGAGCGAAGTCGGAGTTTCTGGCCAACGTCAGCCACGAATTGCGCACGCCCATGAATGCGATCATCGGGATGACGGAATTGGCGCTTGATGAAGAACTCTCGCCCGATCTCCGCGATTACCTGGAGACAACGCGAGAGTCGGCCGATCTCTTGCTGACTTTAGTGAACGACGTGCTTGATATTTCCAAGTTGGAATCAGGCAAATTCGTGCTCGACGAAGTGAACTTTAATTTACGAGATCTCGTCGATGAAACCGTGCGGAGTATTAGCTCTCGGGCCTTTCGCAAAGGTCTGGAGATCGCTTGCCGCGTGGCCCCCAACGTGCCCGCTATCTTGCATGGTGACTCGCTGCGGTTGCGGCAGATTCTGACAAATCTGGTTGGCAACGCGATTAAGTTCACCGACGAAGGCGAAATCGTCGTGGAGGTAAAACTCAACACCAGCTCGGGACGCAGTTGCGTGTTGCAATTTTCCGTTTCTGACACGGGGATTGGCATTTCGCCGGAAAATCAACAGCGCATCTTTGCGCCCTTCACCCAAGCAGACGCCTCGTCCACCCGCCGCTTTGCCGGCACGGGCTTGGGACTTTCGATCGCCACCCATCTCATCAATTGCTTTCAGGGACAATTTTGGGTGGACAGTCAATTGGGCGCCGGTAGCACGTTTTATTTCACTACAAGGCTCACCTTGGCGGATGATAGCGCTGACGATCGTCGCAGCAAGCAGCCTGCCGTGCAGCAGTTGCGCAATCTGCCGGTGCTCGTCGCGGACGACAATGACACCAATCGTGAAATCATTACGAAGCTGTTGGCCGGCTGGCACATGGCTCCCATCTCGACTAACAACGCGCGGACGGCACTTGACGAAATCGAATCCTCGGTGGCTCAAGGAAAGACCATCCCCCTGGCCGTGATTGACGCGATCATGCCGGGGCGCGACGGCTTTCAACTCATCGAGGATATCAACCTTAAGAGTCGTTCCGGAACGAAGACCATTTTGATGCTGTCCGCGGCCGACCGAATCGCGTTCAAAGAGCGCTGTCAGGAATTGGACTTCGACGGCGTGTTGGAAAAGCCCATCTCACAATCGAATCTTTTTGATGCGATTGTGACCGCCATGGGGGTCGCCACGGTTGACCCGGTACGCCCGGGAGACCTCCACAGCGCGCGGCCGGAACGAATTCTTAACGTGCTGTTGGCCGAAGATACGCCAGCCAACCGCAAGGTGGTGGACCGTGTGTTAACGAAACGGGGACACAACGTCACCTCGGCTAGTAATGGCCGTGAAACGGTCGATCTATTCCGTCAAAATACATATGACGTGATTCTGATGGACGTGCAAATGCCCAGCATGGATGGCCTGCAAGCCACCGAGGCAATTCGTGCCTGTGAAGAGGAACATCAAGCCGCCAAGCGCATCCCGATTATCGCCATGACGGCCCACGCCATGGTCGGCGATCGTCACCGCTGCCTGGCGGCCGGCATGGATGACTACATCTCCAAGCCGATTAACATTCGCCGCTTGATCGAAATCGTGGAAAGTTATGGCCAGGAACGCCCACGCTTGAATCCGCAAGAGAAAATGTTGCATGACAATCAATCCGGTTCAATGCCCGCCTACGGGCGTGCCGATGACGGTGACATCATGGACTTGGAACGTGCCTTGCGCCGCCTGGACGGCGATCACTCCTTGCTGATCGATCTGATCGGTTTTTTCCTCGAAGATTATCCCGGTTTGCTGGCCAAGATGGACGAAGCTGCCACGACGGGCGACGCATCCTCTCTTGAGCGAGCTGCCCATAGTATGAAAGGTCTAGTGGCCAATTTCGACGCGCACCTAGCCAAGGAGATTGCCCAACAAATCGAAACCGCGTCCAAAGAACGGGACATGGAAACAGCGGTCGGCCTGATCGACGGCATGAAATCGGCGGCGGCGGAACTTGCCAAACAACTGGAACTTTATCGCCAGAATGAAGCTTCGTGAGGGAGCTTTCACTCACTCTTCCATTGAAATCAGCAGTAGGGAACGAACAAGCTAGAGACGGTGGAAGTTCCTTCCCAAACGCCGTATGAAAAGCACATGATAGAACAGAGCGCGCTGCTTGCGATTCCTGCACGATTGTCATTCAACATGAAGGAGCACAACCATGAGACTAGAGCCGGTTTCAAAAACCGGGTGCTAGCGCCCTGCGGCTGATTAAATCAGCCGCCACGCGCTAGCGTCCGGTTCTCCCCCGTGATTTTGAAACCGGCACTAGTGCTTTGTCAGAGCTTAATTTTAGGATTGGCTTATTGTGGCACGACTCTCAGAGTCGTCGAATTACGAGTCGGAGACTCGTGCTACTCTCGGAGCCACCCCAAATCTTGGCTTTGACGCCCAGCCAGAATCAAATTGCGTCCACGATGAACTTTATCGCTACAAGGAACGGAGGCGATATTTCGGCAATCAATTTCAGCGAAGGTATCGACCTGGACGGTGGTGAAGGACTTGCTCGGCGTCTTTCTTCTGCGGAGAAATCGTGTTTGATCCGCCCTTCGGAACGGTTCAAATTTAAATCGGTTTTCACCACAGAGAATCTCAAAAAAGAGAAACCACGAATTTTACGAATCAATTCATTCGTGCTATTCGTTCGATTCGTGGTAAATTCTTCCTCTGTGCCCTCCGAGCATCCGTGGTTTTTCCTTGAATTTGACGTTAATTCTCGAGCGTGACGACCTGGTCGATCGAGATGCCGTGGGTGCGGATCTTGTTGCGCAAGCTGCCCCGCGTGATGCCCAGAATTCTGGCGGCTTCGGATTGATTGCCCGCCGAGTATTGCAAAACCATGGTGAGCAGTTCCGTTTCCATTTGGCCCAACGTCTCGGTATAGAGGTCTTTGGAGAGCGCGGTGAGCCGTTCACTAATGAATTGCGAGAGTCCTGCCCCAGTTTTCGTCGAGGAGGACTCGGTTGATTTCTCGCGGCCATTTTGCACGAGCGACGGCCTCACCTCCGCGGGGAGCGACGTCTCGAGCAACACTTCGCCGGAGCACTGCAACATGGCCTGTCGCAGCACGCCCTGCAGCTCGCGAATATTTCCCGGCCAATCATAGTCGAGCAACCGTTGCAGTGCCGCTGGGGCAATCCCTCGGACTTGCTTGCCGAGTTGGCGATTTAAGAGGGCCAAAAAATGCTCCAAGAGCATCACCACGTCCCCATCGCGGTCGCTCAGGGGGGGAAGGTTAATCGTGTAACCATTCAGACGGTAGTACAAGTCGCGACGGAAGGCCCCTTCCTCCGCCATTTGCTCGAGGTCGCGGTTCGTGGCGGAGATAATTCTCACGTCGGTTTGAATGGTTTCATTGCCGCCGACGCGCTCAAATTTTTGTTCTTGCAGCAATCGTAAGACTTTGCCCTGCACGAGCGGGGACATGTCGCCGACTTCGTCTAGAAAAATTGTGCCCCCCGAGCATTGTTCGAACTTCCCGATGCGCCGGCTGTGGGCACCGGTAAAGGCCCCCTTTTCGTGCCCGAAGAGTTCGCTTTCCAGCAGCGTTTCAGAAAGTGCCGCGCAGTTCACGGCAAGAAAGGGACCGCTCGCCCGCGAGCTGTACTGATATATGGCGCGGGCCACCAGTTCTTTACCCGTGCCACTCGCGCCACGCACGAGCACGGTCACGTTTTGCGGCGCAACTCGACCAATGGCTTTGAACACTTCTTCCATCGCCGAGCAACGGCCGATGAAAGCGTCTCCTTTTTCATCGGGTTTAAGCATCCCTTGCATGCCAACTGGCACATTCGAGATGCGACGTGATTCGAGCGCATGACCCACAAGCTCTTGTAGACGGGCTAGTTCGATTGGTTTGTTCACATAATCGAACGCACCAAGTTTCATTGCCTGAATCGCCGTATCACTCGAGCCAGAGCCGGTCACCACGATCACGGGCAAGCGGCCGTCCTTTTCTCGAATCAAGCCAAAAGCTTCCAGCCCCGACATATCCGGCAGCATCACGTCCAGCAGAACCGCGTCTGGCTTATGCTCATCAATCTTGGCGAGGCCTTCTTCGGCAGAATAAGCGCTAAACATTTCGGCATCGAGCGACTCGAGGCTCTTTTTGATCATGTGGTGGACAGAGCGGTCGTCGTCGATGGTGAGTATGCTTCTCATGGTATTTCCATCTGCTGCTATCTAGGCGGTGAACACTCGGGCAACACACGAGTACAAAAGTTGCGTGAGGGTGGTGGGGGTTTATGATCCACCGTTCCCTCTAAAGCAACATGCGTTCCAAACGACCAGTCGCTAAAAAAGCTCGATTTTACAGGTTATTTTACAATAGGAACGTACACCCACCCATAGAGGTGGTTTGGAAACGCTCAGCATTGTATTATCGCAAGTTTAACAGGCTGTGCCTTTCTAAGTTACTGCAATAAATGCAGTTACGTAAAATAAGCGCGAAAAAAGAGCCGACTGAACAAGCCAGCCGGCTCCAATGCAACTCCAGGCAAGAACCACGGACTTACCAGGGTTTAATTTTCCAGCCGATGATGAAGCCAATCCCAAAACACCACAGAGCGGCAACTTCAGGCCGCTCGCGGGCATAGGCTTTTAGGTACTCGACCGCATCTTGGGTCGGCTGCATATCGCCCCCAGGGATCTGCGCGGAAATGGGTGCGTTGGAAGTGGTTTTTTGCATTGGATTCGATTGGTTGATCATCACTAACTCCTTAAACGAGGGTGTGATTCTGGTTAATTGTGATGCTAGCGAGGTTGCCGTTGATGTTGGGGGGTGTCTTTGCCTACAAGCATCTCTCGTAGCGTTACGAGATTCTTTTCCATTTCATTGAGTGAGCGATGCAAAGGAGAGGCACAGCGTTTGAATTGCCGCCAAGCGATCGCAGCGCCACCTACCGCAAGAACCAAGGCAATGCCCCCACAGGCGAACTGGGCCATGTGGGGCGACCATTGTTGTTGATCCACAAGCAGATTCGCCAGCGCAAGCAATAACACAGGCACGGTCCCCAAAAGCAATCCGACGCTGAGCACTACAAAAATTATCGGCTGAATAATCCGCCCCAGTGACGAGCGAACGT
>JBGTMM010000310.1:0-11507 GCA_041743635.1 Bythopirellula sp. | reverse complement strand
ACAATCGACGATGGTTGGCGAATTCGCACCGATCATTTTCAGGTGACCACCGACCACAGCCGCGAAGCCGCCGCCGAGTTGGCTGCGCGATTGGAAACCAACTATCAAGCGTGGTTGCAACTGTGCGGCGCGTTTTTGATTGAGCCTGTTGAACTCGAAAAACGATTTGCCGGCCAAGAATCGTCCAGTTATCGCGGCAAGCCGTTTCAAGTGCTCTACTATCGCACCCGCGATGAATACAATGACGCTCTGATTCGCCAGCAACACCGTATCGGCATGACGCTCGGCATCTATTTTGATAACACGCGGGCCACGCACTTTTTTGCCGGCGACGACCAAGACCCCGGCACGATCACGCATGAGGCCGTGCATCAGTTCTTTCAGGAATCGCCCGGCACGGTCCGCAACGTGGGTGGACTAGCCAATGCGTGGATCATCGAGGGGATCGCTTGCTATTTTGAATCGCTCACTCCCGTGAAACTTGCCGAGGGGCTGCCAGCATTTTTCATCGGCATGCCCAATGCGGGTCGACTGAGAGCGGCTTACAAACGCTTGATCGTTGATGGTTTTTACGTGCCGCTCGCGGAACTTTCGCAACTCGGCACGTCCGACCTGCGGCGACGCACGGATATCGTCAAGCTTTACAGCCAATCGGCGGGGCTGGCGACGTTTTTGATGCACTACCGAGACGGCGTTTACCGCCCTGCCCTGATGGAATACTTGCGGCTCGTCTATGCAGGCCGCGACAAACCGACTACGCTCGAAGAAGTCACGGGCGTGAGTTTTGCCGAGCTGGATGCCCAGTACCGCGAGTATCTGGAAAGCCTGGCCGCACCCGACGCCGCCTCAACTCAGCCAGCAACGAATCGCTAACACCGCGAACATCATTCCGCGAGGAGGACTCTATCATGGTATCGCTGCTTGCCCACGTCACCCCCCAAGAAGCGCCGGCCGGAATACTGCTCTTCGTGGCGGGGATGGTCGCGGGAACGCTGCTGACTTTCGCCGTCATGAAAATTCGCGCCCGGTAAAATTGAACCACGACGACACAACGGCCACGACGAATGGCCAAGAGCTGAGAGATGACAGCCGAGAGCCAAATGTCGTCGTGTTCGTCGTGCCGTTGTGGTTAATGAAATCAGGAAACCCGCTCTACCTTTGGCAGGTTGACCGACACATTCGGCGGCAGTAGGATCGTTGGATTCCCTGTATGGTGGCTGTAGTTCAGTTGGTTAGAACGTCGGATTGTGATTCCGAAGGTCGTGGGTTCGAGTCCCATCAGCCACCCTCTCAATACCCGCCGAAATAGCTTGTTTCGTAGGGCGAAAATTCTCTTTTGTGCAATTGGCCTTTTCTGCCCAGTTGTCACCAGTTGCCCCCGATTTGCACCGTTTGTCAGAAGTTGGTGCAACCGTTGGTGCAACGCGATTGCCGTCGGTTCCCGTGGCGATGTTCCGCTGTCGCTTGCTCGGGTTCGCGTTCAATGGCAACGCAGGCAGAGAATCGAGCGCCCCGGCCACGTCCAGAACTCTCGGATCGGTGTAGACGTTCATCGTCAAATCAATCGAGCTATGTCGCATCGCCGCTTGGGCGGTACGCGGAGCGACACCGCCGGCCGACAATAGCGAACCGTAAGTATGCCGCAAGGCGTGAACGTCGGCCGTGCGGCCCCGTTCATCACTCTTTTCGACACTGGCGGCGGTAAGGTCGCGGTCGAACACCTTGATAAGTTCACTCGACACGCTCGGGAATAATTTCGTTTCGCTTGGCAGTTGGTCGGCTCGGGCGGATTCGATGCTCAGCACCGCCCCAAAATGGCCCGTGAGCGATTCCCGCTTGGCGGCGATCCATTGTGCCAGGTCACTCGCCAAGTCGCTACGCAAGGGAATCTCGGCCCGTTGGCGATTCTTGGCGTCGCCCGCTTCGAGCACCAGAAACGGCGTCGCCGCACCCAACTCTAACGCACCAACCGTGAGCGAAGCCAATTCACCGCGACGCAAGCCCGTGAGCACCAGCGTTTTGTAGGCGAGCGCCCTTTCATGGCCCAGCGTTTCCAGTTCGGTAATTCGCTCGGGCTTGTCGGCGAACTTCTCTTTGGCCCGTTCGACAGCGGCCGGTAAAGTCTCGAACGATAGCGGGGCGAGCTTCCAACTCGCTCGGCCCTTCGGCGATTCGTTCGGAATGGTTTCCCGACCGAACTCGGCCAGCGGTCGCATCCTTGCCGCGTAGAGCAACCGTTCAAGTTCCATCGCAGTCAACGCACGCCGATTGCGCCTTACGTCGGTCGCTTCGGCAATTTTGCCAATTCGTTTCGTGGCGTCGGCTTGCAATCGTCCTGATTGAACGCACCAACGACAGAAACCCCGCACCGCTTGCAAGTAGCTGTTGCGAGTCCGGGGAGACAATCCGCCGTCGGTCAATGTCGTTAGCCAACGCTCCAACGGCTCGCCCGACAATTCGCGCAAGGTTGTGAAACCACAATCGGCGAACGCCCGCCTGGCGAGTCGTTCGCAATCGGCAACGTGAGTCGCCGAACGCCCCCTTGCGCGCAGGTGGTCGACGTAGGCAGCGAGCGCATCGCTTAGCAGCGTATGCTGGTGGTCAATCGCTAGATCGTCGGCGGTGGAAACCAAGCCGCTTTTGACCCGCTCGGCTCGGGCGGTCAGTTCACGCAAGACAGCTTGCGCGGCAGTCTTGTCCCGGCAACCCGTCGCCACTTCTTGAACGATCCCCCGGCCGTCACGATATTTCGCGGTAAACGTCGCGGCTTCGGTCCGAATCCGTGGCTCGCCATTCTTGCCGACAGTCACCGGCGCGATTCGCACCTTATCGCCAACTCGCCAGCGGGCGAATTGCTCACCCTTACGGACAAATAACTCCGCGCCGTCGGGCAACTTACGGGTTACGGTTTTTCGGTAGACGTTAGCCATTGTCGCTATTCCTTTCGGTCAGTTCCAAGCCAAAATAAGCGGCGAGCTTGTCGGCCATATCGAGCCGAATACTTGTTTCCCCTCGGGCAAACTTCATTAGGGTTTGCCGAAGTACACCCGTTTCGCGCTCCAACGCTTGGAACGGTAGCGGGCAATCGTTTACCGCTTTTCGCAGTCGTTCAGTCATCGTTATCGGCCTTCTCTTGCGGATTGGCATGTAACTAAAATTACACAACTCCCCGGCTGGTGTCAACTGTGTTTCTGTTGATAACCGTAGAACTCGCCGCAACCCTTGCAAGCCACCCGCCAACAACCCTTGCGGCCGTAGCGGTCCAGTCCGTACCGCCAGCTCGCCGGGTTGCCGTGGTCGAATTCGCACCGTAGCGGCTCGGGCAAGGGTGGCAGCTTCGGCGTTCCCGTCGCCAGCGGCTTCGGTGGTGACGAATCCCCCCACAAGGCGGCTAGCCGTTCGGCCAACTCAGTTGTTTGCGTTACGGCGGGCATCGGGTTTTCTTTCTGCCAAGTGTTTGCATTGGTCAGTATGACCAACAATGCGAACACGCTTATGGATTCTGGAATATGTAACACCGGCGATACTTGGAAACGTACTCTGGTGATACCTGGTAATGTATCGCCCACGATACTTGCGCCTTACGGCCCTCTAGGCTTTACCGAACCCCGAATTCGGTACGTCGACGGCCCCCGTTGCCAGCCCCCTTGCCGCACCACTCGCACCAACCCGGCGGTTTCAAGTCGGCCAACCGCTCGGGTCACGGTCAATCTGTTGATCCCCAGCCGCTCGGCAATGCGAGCATGGGAAACCGTGGCCGTGCCGTCGGGTTGAACTTCTCGATACAGCACCAACCATACCGCGACGGCCGTGGTATCCACCGTGCGCGCCCCCCGGTCGACAAACGAATTCAGCACTGCAAACCGACCAGCCGATTTGCGATTCCCTTTAGCGGCGGATTCCCGTTGTGCGCGTTCCGGTGGCGGCTCAATAGGCGGCGGCAGCGGTGGCAAACGTCGGTCAATCGCCATAATTATCGCCCCCCGCTGGCAGATTCCACAGTTCGGCAACGTCGAACGAATCGGCCCGAGAGTCGCACCAATCAGCAACCGACGTAAAGCGTTGCAGCGTGCCGTCGAACTCCAGTTCCACACTCACCGGCTCACCGTGGCGATTCTTGAGGCAAGCCAGATTCACCATGCCGCGTTTCTTGTCGGGGCAAAGCATGTAGGCGCTATCGCACCCAAATTCCAGTTCACTCGATTCGCGGAAACTCGCCAAGTTCAAGCCGTCGGCGGCGTAAGAGCTGCGGCCTTTACTGTCTTTCGTGCGTCCGACGGCGGCGAGCACCAGCAAGCCGCAACCCGCGTCGGCGAACCGTCTCAGATAATCCATCAACTTGTTCACTTCATGGCGTTTCTCGCCCTCACCAGCCGCGAAGCGTTGCGCGTAGTCAATCACAATCAACTTGGCATCGGTCGCATCGGCGGCAGCCGCGACGTTCGGCAAACTGAAAGGCGATTCGAGAAAGGCCAACCGTTCCCCCACCGTGTCGAGAATCTCGAACGCGCTCGCCAATCGTTCGCCATGCGCGTCGGTCAGTTCGCGCTTGCGTATCACGGCGAGCGGGATCCCCGACAACCGCGACAGTTGCCTATCGAGCAACACTGCCGGCGAGCTTTCGACGTTCGCCACCAACACCCGCAGCGAATCGTCGATACGCATGGCGTCGACCACCCATTGCATGGCCAGCGCGGTTTTCCCGGCCCCCGGCGCGCCACCCAACAGCACCACCAATCCCGGCCCCAACTCGATAGCATCAAACCCGTCGCCTAATTGCCACCGTGGCGGCTTCGCGCCCGTGAGTACGTCACCACGCCAACGGTCAATCGCATCGACAGCAGACACGAAACTTGCAGTCATGCCGTCCCCCCAGTGTTGAGAGAAACAGCAGCGAGTCCACAATCAATCTGCCGACGTACTTCGCTTGGCGACAGACCGCTATCGAGCGCCACTTCCGTGAGCAATTCATGGGCGAGCGCTGGCGGACAACCGAACTCGGCCAGATTCGCGGCGGCCGAGTAGAGCAACCGGTGTCGGTCCCCTTGCGTCGCCCCGCCAATCAAGAATTCCCGAGTGAGTCGATTCAGTTTCGCCGTGGGATTCAGAATTCGACGTTCGGCTAGGGCGACGGCGTCATGTTCGACGGCTTCGGCCGCTTCTCGCCAATCTGCTATCGCCATCGGCGAGCCTCCAACGTCAGTTGGGGGAGCGAACGGCTCGGGCTTCTCGGCCAATCGCAATACCGCGTCGACACTCAGCCCCAACAGTTCATCGAACGACAACCACCGCTTGTGCAAACCAGTTTTCGGGTGGCGAGAATTCGGAGCGCGGAAGGCTCGCACCCGGTCATAAACGCCCGCGTCGATTGTCACGGCCAATTGCTCGGCAATTCCTTCGGCAAATCGCCGCGCTATCTTGTGGAAGTTGTCCGACGGCATAGGCGAGTCGCAGACCGACAGCGGCAATCCGACGTGATACCCTTTCGCGCCGCTAAAAAACGTAAGCAGCGCGTCACCGTCGATGCCGTACCGTTCGACGATTCCCGCACACAAGCGGCGAGCTTGCGTTGTGGCGTGTTCCAAGTCGCCGGCCGCGTCAATGTCAAACCACAACCACCGCGCCCCACACCGGCCGGCGTAGCCCTTCGTAGTGCGATTGTCGGTCAAGTACGTGCCGAACTCGCCAGCGAACTCGAACGCCGATAAGTATGCTTCGCGGTTTAGTTCGGCCCGTGCGTCGCACTCGGAGTAGGCGGCGAACGCGGCTTGCCAATCGACAAGCCGACGTTCCCCCGTGCAACCCCCGACAATGCGAAACCCGAACGTCGCATCGTCAGAATTGGCCATCGTCGCCCCCTTCCGAATCCGGGGAATCGGGAGCGAACGGGTCCACCGTCGGCCCGTCGATGCCGATAACATCGAACCGTCGAACGTGATTCGATTCGTTGCCGTTATCATCCTTCCGCAGGGCAACGCGAACCTTGCAGCGAATCCCTACCGGTAGCGACCGTTCGAGCTTCGCGGGCGAGTCGATGCCGAGTTTCAGCAAATCTCGCTTTGCCATCGGCAGCGCGGCCGGCGTCAGAAACAAATCGAGCCAACAGAGTCGGCCCGTGTAATCGCCCTCGATAACCTTAAACGCCAGCGAGTAGCCAGGCGTGCCGGTTTTCGCGGTCCGTAGTTCGCCCCGCTCGGCATGACAGAGATACTCACCCGGCGGCAAGGGCGAGAACTCCCCGGCCGCGTCAGTGTTTTGCCAGCTTTTCGCAAAATCATCGCCACCGAATCCACCGGCGGCTAAAATGTCAGTCAGTTTGCCCATTGCAGTTGAATCCTTTCTCAGAACTCGGGGAAGGTTGATTGAACGGAAACGCCGGCGGTTGCACCCGTCGGCGTTTCGCTTTGTTGATTGGCCAGCTCAGCGGCCGAGAGAATGCGCACGTCTACGGCCGCCACCAACCGCGACACAAACAGCGCCGCTTTCTGCCGGTCAACCAATCGCCAGCGGGTCACGTAGCCACGATGCCGTGTCGGTCGGTCACTCTTGACCGCACCCACAGGTGCAATCAGCCCGGCGAGTGCTAGCGAACGGCAGACCGTGCCGCGCCACTTGCCACCGTCGCGGAACTCGGCCGCCAAGTCGACCGTTGCATCGTCGATTGTCGCGGTCCCATCCCGCGACAGCAGCAACGCACGCAGCAAGGCAACCTTGCCTTGCGTCACCTTATCGGGGCGACGATTCGCGGCCAGTTCCATCCCGGCGAGCTTGCCGCGCTCGGCACGTTCGCGCAGTTGTTTGCGGTTCATCGGCGGCCCCCTTTCGCTTGTCGCAGTGAGGGGCAACCAGCCCGGTCCCACTCGGCGAGAACGTGAATCGACCAACGAACCAAGTGACCGAACCGAGTCGGTTGCGGTGCGCGGCCCGCATCAACGAGTCGTCGCCAATGGGCTGGCGAAAATCCGTATCGCGCCGCGCATCCGTCGGCGTCAATGAACTGCGCGGCATGAACCGCGCCAATGTCAGGGGTGGCTTCCATGGCGGAATCCTCCAAGTTGTTTTCCTGCTGCGGCCATCGGCACCCGCCGAAAAGAACCGCGCAGTTTTGAACCACAGACCGGATTTCCAAAATCCGCCTGAAAATCCGCTTTGCCTGCAGGAAACCCCTAGAATTGCCGACAAATTGCCAGCACTATCATCAAACCGGATTTTTCAAAAAATCCGCTTTTGTCCGGTTTGCGGCCAAAGTTCCGTTGAACCGGGGGCCGAACGACCTAGAATACAAGTGTCCGGTGCCGCCTGACGGCTCGATATGGCCAGCCCAGCCGGACCCTATTCCAAATCCGTGTTTCTGTATTTGTTGGCCCCTTGCTATGGCTGTTCGTACTCTCAAACTGTCAGAAGTCGCGTTGCTGCCTGCGGAGAGAAAATCGCAGGTGCTCAGCGACTTTGTGCGCGTTAGCTCCGAAGCCAACGGTGAGCTTAAGGAACTTGATCGCCGCATTGCGGCATTTGAGCGAGTCTACGAAACGACTTCCGAGAACATGCAAGCGGAACTCACTTCCGGCGTTCGCAAAGAAACCGCTGAAATCTGCCAGTGGCTCATGCTTATCGAGTTGCAAAAACGTGTCAGCCGGAATTCCCGCTAAACATTCACCGGCCCGGTTCAGCACTTATTTTGCCGCGCACGAAAACCATTTAGCCCAGTTGTGTCAGGCGGGCTTTGTAGATTCCGATACGCTTGTCGTGGAAGCTTATGCTACATTGCCCACCGTTTGGTCGATAATAGGTGAGATTAGTTGCCGTGGCGAAATTATTCTAAGCGTCAACAAACTTCTGGAGTGTGTTAGCGATGACCCCGACCCACTCATTCAGACCGTCCGTTATTCCTATCATGCCTCGGTGCGAGGGGGCGGAAACATCCTCCGCTATGACAACCATCACTCTCGGCCTGAACACCTGGACGATCATCACAAGCACGTTTTCGATGTTACCACGGGAGCAGAAACGATAGAATGGATCGGTGCTGACCGTTGGCCAACTCTGGGGGAAGTGTTGCGCGAACTCTTCGCATGGCATAGCGACAATTATGAATCGTTGGCGAATCCCGAAGCGTTCGCCACTCCCGAGAACATCAGCGACAGACTGAATTCGGGCCTCCTGCCTTAACGCTCGCCACTCAAATTTCGATTTGCTTGACCACACTTTTCCCCGTTGCTCGCCCGGCCCGGGGTTGGTGTTTTTGTTCGCCGTGATACTTGCGAGCGTCCCGTAATTGGCGGCTCCAAGTGTCGAACGCGGGAAGATTGTAACCTACCAGCGGCGCGTCGAATTCTTGTTTAGTCAGCCAATCGTATGCTCGCCTGTTAGTCAATTTGCCGGGGTTATTCGCTTCGGCGAGCTTCCAACTCGCCCAAGCATTTTTCACCGCTTGGGTTAGCACTTTCTTCTCACCAGCCACCCCCGACGGCCGCAACCACTCGGCAAAGTCAACCACCGACAAAGCATTGACGGCCTGTATGTCGACGTTCATCGCAAGGCAGTAGTTCGCCCGCTGTTCTTCGAGCCATTTACTAGACCACTCGCCACCACTCACTTTGCAGATATTTTCCAGCCGATCAACTTCCGAGTGTGTTGCAATTTCCGCGGCTTTCTTGTTGACTTGATAGCCGTGTTGCATGGCAATATCATGATAGGCCAAATCGTTTGCATTGTCGGAAGCCCTGCCCGTCATCTTCGAGCGTTGTTCTGACGCATTACGCTTAAATCCTTCGATGATTCCTACATCGCCAATCAGTTGGCGGAGGGTGTAATCGACATCCATTTCGGCCGTCATTGCACGTACTACAGCTTCCAGCCAATTCTCAAACGGAATTTTCCAATCCGCTTCGGCGTCATCTCTAATAGCCTCTCTTCGAGATAGATAAGTAAACAATTTGGGGCGGCCGAATGGAGTTCCCAGCGGCGCATCGAGCTTAGGCATAAGTCGTAAGGTTGGAACTAGCTCATCATGCAGAGCCGCAATCGCCGAACATAATTCTTCCATCGGATATTCGATGCCGTGTTCGTGCGGTGGGAGCAACGCATATTTCGACTTGCTATCCAACCAAAAATTTAGCTTTTCCTCCAACCAATCGCGGTTACGCGGCTCACGAAAAATAACGTCAACGCGCTCGGCCAGTGCCACTAAGGCGTGCGGAACAGTAATTTTCATTAGAATTCCCTTTCCAATTGCGGGTCGACCTGCGGCAGATCGCGCTGGAAAGGGTGAGCACTCCCTGCCGCAGGTCGTTCGTTGCATCGGTTTCGAACCCTTTGCAACTACCCGTGAAAAAAATATCAAAACTATGCTATAATTTCCCGCGCCCGCGCCTCACAAGCAAGCGGGTGTCTTTCGTTCGGGGTTTTTCTAACCACTTCGCTTTACGCCGAGCATTTCTTCGAGCGATGCGAGATGCTCCAGGTGCACATTGACTTCCGGCTCGACGGCTTCCATTTTAGTGCTGAGCGTCAAAGCCTTCGGCATAATCTGCTCAAAGAAGCGATCTTCATTCCGCTTGGCCCACCGCAGCAAAGCCCATGATCCCGAACTGGGAGCTTCGGCAGCCGTCACGCTCCCCTTGCCGAGTTGGTTGTAAACCCAGAACGCATCGGTCAGAAAACTAGCCGGCGAACTGTCGGGAAGATTTATAGTCGCGGGATCGTAGGTCGCTAATTCGCCATTCTCACCGCTATTAGGCGCTGGCGCAAACTTCTCCAGCATCGCAGTCCAGCCCGCAGCTTGGGCGTCTTGCCGGCCCATTCCTTCCCGCCGTTGGTTGGCAATGGTTTCATCCTTGAACTTGCTGGCCTCGTTCCAGCGGCCTTCGCGGCGAAGTCGATCCGTCGCGGTAGCCTTGCTTTCTTGCATAATTTCACCCACATCCATTCCTTTGAATGTGGCTATTACTATTGATATATCCTACGCCCCGACAATAATCCGCCAGCTGCCAATAATACTAAAAGCAGCGAGCTGGGTTCTGGAGTAAAAAGGTATGCCGAACCGGAAGCGCTACCGATACCATCGTCAATGCCCAGCGTCATGTCAACAACTGCCCCAACAATGGCTCTTGTGCCGCTAATCCCCACAGAGTTACCGAATCTGTCCTCAGGGGAAGCATCCTCAGCAGTTAACTTTAAGAGTTGGTTACCCGTAGTTACGTCGAACAGATATGCGGAGCCTGACTGAAGTGGTACGTCATCGTCGGCGCTGGCCCCGACGATGGCAATGTTGCCACTTATCGAGACGGATTCTCCGAAAAAATCGCCTGCGGCTGCATCGTCAGCAGTCAGCTTGAAGAGTTGGTTACCCGTTATCACGTCGAACAAGTAGGCTGCACCAGCGTTCTGGCCTCCATCATCGTCGAAAATAGCGCCTACAATTGCAATATTGCCGCTTATCGCAACTGCCCAACCGAATTGGTCGTTCATATTAGCATCCAAGGCATTTAGTTTGAAGAGTTGGTTCCCTGTAGTTACGTCGAATAGATAGGCCGCGCCAGACAGATCGCCAGCGTCATCTCTTCGCGGTGCCCCGACAATAGCTGTGTTCCCACTGATGCCAACTTCAAAACCCAATGCGTCCCCTGGAGCAGCGTCATCGGCTGTAAGCTTGAAAAGTTGGTTGCCAGTAGTCACATCGAACAGGTAGGCTGCCCCTGCATTACTTGTATTCCCAATAGCACCAGCAATAGCTACGTTCCCACTAATATCCACACTGAAACCAAACTGATTTCCCGAGCCAGCATCGCTCGCATTTAGCTTCCAGAGTTGAGTGCCAGTGGATACGTCAAACAAATAGCTACTACCTGTTCCACTGTCAAAGTGAGCCCCAACTATGGCCGTATTGCCACTGATGCCTACCCAATTGCCAAACTGTGCATTAGCCCTAGCGTCGTCCGCCGTAAGCTTAAAAAGTTGGTTGCCACCTATCGCGTCGAATAAGTAAGCTGATCCAGAATCAGTGCCTACGCCGTCATCGCTGCCTGCACCAATGATCGCAATACCACCATCAATTGCCACTGATCCGCCGAATTGATCGCCATCCGTAGCATCGGTGGGGTTTATCTTCGTTTCTGCACCAAAGGGAACCGCACTTACCGTCGCTGCCGACAAGCCGACTACAAAAAATAACAACAAGAAGCCGATCAATGCAATTATCGATCTCATGAGTACTCCCCTTCGAGGTGCAACAGCAAGCAGTAATGCAATCAAAGATTCAATATGATTAGACGCCAGAGTGCCTTATCTTAGGCAGATTGCCTTACCCGCTCCAGCGTTTCTTGTCCTTTATTTCCTGTTTTCTAGTTGTGATTTTTCACGGGAACCAGTTCGCCAAATGGATTAGCTGTGCGCAAGTCTTAGAATGGCTACCACTTGCGGCATGAGTCAGACGACAAATCTGTCTTTCAAATACGACTCTTTACTAACGTAGTTTCCGGGAACACCGAAACTAATACCGCTACTCT
>JBGTMM010000309.1:0-3164 GCA_041743635.1 Bythopirellula sp. | reverse complement strand
TCTGCACGGATTCCAAAAGCCCTTCGCTCTTCAAGAGGTGCTGCGTCAACACGCCGATGGTGCACTGCTGCGGCTCTCCCACGGCCACCCGCACGCCGGGTTTGGCGAGATCCTTTAAGGATTCAATGCCCGCGGGATTGCCTTTCGGGACGGCAATGACGATGTCCGTGTCGGAAACGTTCACGCCCGGGCCGAACCACGGCTGCACTTGATCGAGATAGTACACGTCGCAGGCCATAAAGATGTCGGGAAACCCCCGCCGCGTGTCCTGATCTTGAATCCCTCGCATTGTGCCCGTGAGAATCCCGCAGCCATTGTACGAGGTATTCACCTTCACGCCTTCGCGCTCCTCGAACTGCTGCACGATCGGCGCGAGCGCCCGCTGATTGACCGCCCCGGCGAAAAACGTGAGTTCCGGTTTCTCTTCCCACGCATCCCCATCGACGACTTCATAGCCGTTGTCTTGAAAAACCTTTAGGCCCTTATCCCGCGCCCCGGCATAGCGGGCGAACTTCAAGGCTTCCGTGGGATGCTCCGAGCTGGTGAGCACGCCGAAAGTCACCTCGCTCGTTCCCGCATCGAGTTCCTTGGTGTGGATGACGGTCAGCTCGGGATGTTGAGCCGCCGTCGCGTCCCAAACAATCGCCGCGTCCATGCTGCCGGTTTTCACCGCCGTGGCGATATCGTGAACCGTTGGCAGGAAGGTTCCCATCCTCTCGACGAGCGGCTCCAACTTCTTCCAATGCCCGCTGTTCGTGAGCAGCTCTTTCGTGAGTTGGCCGATGGCCGCTTGCTCGGTGTTGCCCAGCGCCGTGCGCACGTCGGCTTTGAGCAAGTCGTCAATGCCTTGGATGTTTTTCTTATTCCCTTTGGACACCAGAATCACAGGCCGCACCGTTGCCAGAGGGATTTCCTCTTGGACCAGCCCTTTCTCCCTGGCCGTTTTAGTGTAGAAGTCATCGGCGGCCAGAAACAAATCGCCGGATTTGCTGATCTCCATTTTGCCCAGCAGCGTGCCCGAGCCTTCAAAGTGATAGATGATCTTCACTCCGTATTCGTCTTCGTATTGCTCCGCAATGGCCTGCATGGGCTTGCTCATGCCTGCCGCGCAGTAAACGGTGAGTTCTTTCGTTTCGCTGCCAGGAACGGAGCTTCCGCGATCCCCCATGCGGTAGAGCATCCAGCCCAACAGCACCAGCACGATCGCCGAGGCGCCGACCCACACGATCAGCCCATTAAACGCAATCGAACGTTTGTTCGCCATGAAACATTCCCAATGGAAAACGCGGTGAAATCTTCCTTCATCCTATCCGCTAGGCGATAAATCACAACCGCGACCGCCGGGTCGATTTTGGGTGGCACTGGCAACTTATTGCCCGTGATTTCGCCCTCGCACTGGCAGACAAGCTGCCAGTGGCACCCAACGCCGGTAACGATTTTTAGTATCCCTCGATAGCTCTTGCAGGAATTGGACTTATAGGAAAAAACTCCTTCTTGGACCAGAGACCGTTGATGGCGGATATCTCGTAGCCCAAGGAAGGAGCTATTTCATGAAAACGGCCAGGAAGTCCCACAGGAGAAAAATTCGAAAGGCGAAAAAAGTCAGAAGCGCCAACCGGGCCAGACGCTCGCCGCGGGGGAAGTTGAAAAGAGCGATTCGACTGTTGTTGCCGGACTTTATTTTTACCGGTCTGGCCAAGCATGGCAATACGGAATGGTCGCTCGGCGTGCTGTCCTTTGTGGCTCTGTTTTGGGCGACCTCCGGGGAGTCCACTCTGGGAGAGCGGTTTGCCATGGCCTCTGAGGTCGCGGCCCATTGGTTCCCCGGCGAGTTTCTCGCGACCAGCTATCGCGGTTTTATGAACGCCCTCGTGACCCATAGTGCCGCCCTGGTGAAAGTCATCTCCGCGCGGTTGCGAGCGCGGATGCTTGAGTTGGAAGGCAATCGCGGGAAGATCGCCGGTTTGATCCCGTTCGTGGTCGATGGCAGCAAAGTCGCCGCACCTTGGACGAAAGCCAACGAAAAGACGTTGGGAAAAAAAGGACGCCAGCCAAAAGGCGAGAAATGCCAACGCACAGAGACCGATCTCAGGCCTCAACTGAATTTGACGATGCTCTGGCACATGAACTTGGGGCTACCCTGGGCGTGGAAGCACGGCGGGCTTTCCGAAGGCGAGCGCACGCAGTTCCGCGACCTGTTGGACCTCTTACCCCAAGCCGCGTTGATCGTGGCCGATGCCGGCTTCGTGGGCTATCTCTTATGGCAGACGATCTTAAACGGCGGCCGGCATTTTCTGATCCGCGTGGGCGGGAACGTGGAACTCTTGCGAGAGCTTGTTCCCGGCGGTGACTACGAGCGGGACGGCGAGCGTGTTTGGCTGTGGCCGGAGGGGAAACGCGCGCAGGGCGCTCCGCCTTTGGCCCTAAGATTGATCCGGGTGCAACAGGGCAAGCAGACCTGGTATTTGGTGACATCGCTTCTCGATCCTCACCAACTGACCGAGGCCGAGGCATCGAAACTCTATCGTCGAAGATGGGGCGTCGAATGCTGCTTCAGAACGTTAAAGCAAACCTTCGAACGCGGCAAAGTGCGGAGCTACACCCCCCAATGCGCAGGGAGCGAATTGGATTGGGCGCTGTTGACATTGTGGCTCGTGAGCTTGATGACCAAGCAGGAATTGATGACGGCCCAAATCGACCCGGAGCGCTACAGTCCCGCCGCCGCTCGACGCCTGATCCGCCGCGAATTGCGTTACCAATCCGCAGGTCAGGAACGACTCGACGTTTCGGAATTCCAGTCCGCGGTGAAAGATGGCTACAATCGAACCTCCAAGAAGAAAGCTCGGCACGACCAGCGAAAAAAACGAGACCCTGCCCCGGGGGCTCCCAAAATCACCAAGGCAACGCGACTGCAACAAAAAGCCGCAAAAGCGCTTAGGCAATCTCAAGCGGAAGCCGCATAAATCGTTACCGGCGTTGGGTGGCACGCCCTGAGGCTTTGGGAGGCTTTGGGAAGGGCGTGGGGGCATTCACCACGCCCTTCGAGGACTCAGGGCGTGCCACCCAGTCGATGGTTCGCGGGGTAGAGATTGTCTAAGACGTGCGGCCCAATTCGCGGGAGCGTTCGGTCGCCGCGACCACGGCGTTGATGAGATGCCCCCTGA
>JBGTMM010000308.1:0-2256 GCA_041743635.1 Bythopirellula sp. | reverse complement strand
ATCATACATTTCTCTGATGAACAGGAACTCACGGCTGTAGACCACGGTTTCTGCCATCATGTATTTCAAGTCCGAATCGGCGACGAGTTGACAAATCTTTTCGCATTCTTTAATCGTCGTGGCCATCGGCACGGTACAGATGACGTGCTTCCCGGCCTGAAGCGCCGCGATGCTCATGCGGGCGTGGTCGCCGATAGGGCTATTGATATGTACGAAATCAATCTTAGGGTCGGCGAGCACGTCTTCAAACTTGGTGTAACGCCTCGGAATGTTGAATGCGTCACCAATCTTGTGCAACTCCACTTCATTGCGGCGGCATACCGCGGCGACATTCACTTGGGGATGTTTTTGGTAGATGGGGATGAATTCCGCGCCGAATCCAAGACCAACAATCGCAGCGTTCAACGGAGGTATTTCTCTGGCCACTTTGCATTCCCTGCGCATAGAAAAGTTGTCTTGCTGAAGGGATTCAGCATTTCACAAATGGCGGCGTTCTGCCGCGATTATAATAGTTTCACTCTTTTATTTTAGCTGCGAGCAGTTAATGTAGTAGGGAGAAAAGCGTATAATACTTGTGATTTATTACAAGCTTTGGCTGCCGAATGCAGTTTATCACAACTTGTCTTTTCCTGGTATCGGCGAGGCGGGTACGTGTATGCAGGGTCGGAAATCGGTCGCGCTACTGATCGAAACGTCCAACGCTTACGCGCGCGGTTTGCTTGATGGCATCATCGCTTATCAACGTGAGCACGAACCGTGGTCAATCTATGTGGGTGAACAAGGACGCGGCGCCCAGCCTCCTACTTGGGTCAAAAACTGGCAGGGCGACGGGATCATCGCTCGCATCGAAACCGACGAAATTGCCTCAGCCGTGCGACGCACTCAACTGCCGATGGTTGATGTCAGTGCTGCCCGCTTAATCAAAAATATTCCCTGGGTGGAAACCGATGATCGCGAGATCGCGCGCCTGGCGGCGCAACACTTGATCGGGCGCGGCTTTGATAAGCTGGCGTTTTATGGCGAGCCAAAATTTAACTGGTCGCAATGGCGGCAGCAGCATTTTGTAAACCTGGCTGCGGAGTCAAAGTGCGAATGCTTTGTCTTTGACGGCAAAAGTCGCAGTGACGAGGACTATTCTTGGACGGCTGAGCAGCGTCGCTTAAAAGCTTGGGTGCAAAAATTGCCCAAACCGATTGGCGTGATGGCCTGCTATGATTTCGCTGGACAGCAGCTCCTGGATGTTTGTCGCGAACTTGACGTCGCCGTGCCCGAGCAGGTTGCCGTCATTGGAGTGGACAACGACGTGCGGCTCTGCCAGCTTTGCACACCGCCACTTTCTAGCGTGATCCCCGACACGCATCGCACCGGCTACAAAGCCGCACAATTGTTGGATCAGATGATGCGCGGAGGAAAGCAGACCGAGGAATGTCTGTTAAGTCCTCCCTCCGGAATTGCTGAACGGCAGTCGCGCGACGTTTACGCCGTCGACGATAACGATGTCGTGGCCGCGCTGAGATTTATCCGGGAAAACGCCTGCAACGGGATTGGCGTGGCGGACGTCTTGAAGGCGGTACCACTTTCACGGCGGATGCTTGAGCATCGCTTTCAAAAACTCTTGCGGCGCTCGCCGCATGCTGAAATCATTCGCATTCGCATGGATCGCGCGTGCCGACTATTGCGTGAGACAGATCTGCCGCTTGCCGAAATCACGAGCCGCTCTGGGTTTGCTAATCCCGATTATTTTTCAGTCGCGTTCAAAAATTATATGCAGTTAACCCCCCGTGCCTATCGCCAACGGAGTCGATTGTCTCGTCAAAAATAACTAATTTGCCGCGCGTTCGTGCTCTTTCACCATGTTGCGAGACGGCATATAACACTCCTACCTTTTCAATAGCAGTGGTTAATTCTCTCGTCAAAATTTAGTAACTTACTCGTCTCGCGAGATGTTTTATGTTCAAGGCAGACAATCAACAACGGCTCTTCCTCGGGTGTTTTGTGGCACTTGTGGCGACTGCGTTTGGCTTTGCCGTGCGCAACTCTCCTCAGGTCCTCGAAAGCTGGCAACAATCTTTTGATCTCACCGAGGAGCAAACAGGCACGTTGATCGGCGTGGGACTGTTTCCCTTCGCCATTTCGATTATTTTGCTCAGTCTGGTGGTCGATCGGATCGGATATGGGACGACGATGGCGTTTGCGTTCGTCGGGCATCTCGCCTCGGCATTGCTGACGATCTTTGCACCCAACTTCCAAGTCCTC
>JBGTMM010000307.1:0-3777 GCA_041743635.1 Bythopirellula sp. | reverse complement strand
TTCGGGGTGGGGCTTGGGGTGGGTTCTTCAAAGTCGCGAATCTGCTTGCCATCGCTCTCGACCCCTCCCCTATCCCCTCCCCGGAGTACCGGGGAGGGGGATTGTCCCCCGCTCGCCAGCGCCACCGCAGGGTCTTTATTGGGTACCACGCGAATCTGCCATGCGCCTTGCGAATCAGGCACGACGGCCAACTCATGCGGCGTCGCCGATTCATGGCCCCGACAGAATGGGCAGTCGGTCGACGAGTGATGCGGAAGAGTGGCTTTTCCCACAAAGTCATTGGGCCGCGCCGCACGCCCCTCGGCGATCAGCACCCGCCGACCGGTGGTGGGGTCGGTTCGCATTTCGAAGACTGGCGCGCTGTCGAGCTTCATACGTTTGGCAACGCAATAGGTCGTCGACCGCTCACTACTGGGCCGAATTCGTTTCGAGATTCACTCGACTCTTTCGAAATTCGTCGGCCACTCGTCGGGCGTTCTCAGCCAGGCGATGAATGTCGTGTCCCGCTTGTTCGTCGAGTTGTTGGCGGATAGAGCGTACATCCTCTACGACCGACGGGCCAACGCGCTCAGCTAGTCGAGCAGCAATTTCCTGGGAATGAGTCATGATTCGGTTTCCTGTAAGAGTATGTCTGGTCGAGCTATTCGAGGTGCCACAAAGCCATTTTCGCTGCACACGGCTCTCAAATGCGGCTGCTTGCTCTCGTTCGCCAAGTGCTTCACGTTCCATGTTAGCAATAGATCTGCTTCCAACAGAACCGCGGCAGCCACATGCAAAGCGTCCCCCTGTAGGTCTTGGGGCATCACAAATCGCTCTGCCAATATTATAGCAAACGTTTCCATGGCAGGCGTGATTGATTCGAGCCGAAATTGAGAGGCCAATTCCAAGGCGGATGCTCGCTCGCGGTAAGTCGGCGCTGAAAGCTCTACAATCACGGGATCGGCAATAAAGAGATCATTCGTTCTTCTTTCTGCTTCAAGCCAGGCAAGACTCATCTCGCGTTCATAGGATGCGCGGGACGTAGCGCGAGTAGTAACGCAGGCGCTCAGGAAACCGGTTTCAAGATAAAACCGTGGCATGCAGGCATTCTAACTGAACGGCTCATCTCAGCACACCCTGCCGGACCTTCGAGAGCGTTTGCTCATAAAGTTCGCTGTACTTGCAGGCGCTTGAATTCCACGACCAATCTTGCCGCATGCCCGTGGTGATCAGTTTGTGCCAAGCGGTCGTGTCGGCGTACATTTCACAGGCCCGGCCGAGGGCCATGCTTAATGCCGGCGCTGTGTATTCAGTGAAGCTGAATCCGGTGGCCGTGCCGTTGTCCAGATTTTCGGGATTCGCATCGACCACCGTATCCGCCAGGCCACCTGTTGCGCGCACAATCGGCACCGTGCCATACTTCAAACTGTAGAGTTGGCTCAGGCCACATGGCTCATACTGGCTCGGCATGAGAAACATGTCGGCCCCTGCCTCGATGCGGTGCGCAAGCTCGTTGGAAAACTCCAACCGCACGGCAATCTTGCCGGGATGCGCGGCAGCCAATTGCCCCAGCAGGTGGTGATAGCGCGGTTCGCCCGTGCCGAGGATTACCCACTGAACATTCTTTTCCCCCGCCCACTGCTCCATCACCCGAGTGATCAAATCGAGGCCTTTTTGATCCGCGAGTCGACTTATCACGGCGATCAGCGGAACGCGCGGCTCGCTAGGCAAACCTATCACTTGTTGCAACGCTTTTTTGCACGCTGCTTTGCCCTCGACAAAACTCTCGGCGTCGTAAGTGTGCGGCCCCAAGAATTCATCAATCGCCGGATTCCATTCGTCGTAGTCGGCGCCATTGATGATGCCGAACAAATCGTGGCGGCGATGTTGCAAGGCCCCGTCCATGCCGCAGCCCAAAGCGTGACGCAAAATTTCCTTCGCATAGGTCGGGCTCACCGTGCTGATGGAATCCGCAAACGCAATCGCCGACTTCATGAAGTTAAGATTGCCGTAGAACTCCATTTGATGATAGTTGAAATACTTCCAGTCGATCCCCGTGAGCGCCATGTCCCAGTGCCAGAAGCTTCCCTGGTAGGCCAAGTTGTGAATCGTGTACAGCGAAGCGATCTGGTCGTACGGCGGTTGTTCGTGCAGCAGCGTCTTGAGATACACCGGAATCAGGCCCGAGCACCAATCGTTGCAGTGAATCAATTCCGTTTCGAGATCGAGCTCGACAATTGCTTCGAGCACGGCCCGGCAATAGAACACAAACCGCTCGCAGTTGTCGCGATAATCTTCGCCGTTCTCAGCGTAGAGTTGGGGGCGGTCGAAGTATTCGCGGTTCTCGATAAAGTACACAGGCACGGCCGAATCGGGGAGATGGCTTTCCAAAATCTGGCAGCCCACCCGCTTCTGGCCGATAGGTATCTCGAAGGTGATCCCCGTGGACTCAACGGGAAGATCGGTCTGATAGATTTGCCGAAACGCCGGCAAGATCACCGCGGGCCGATGGCCGAGCTTGTAAAGCTCGCGGGGCAGACTGCCGCACACGTCTCCCAAGCCCCCCGTCTTGCAGAACGGCACCGCCTCGGCAGTAGCAAACAAAATATTCACGAGTATTCCCCATAACGGTAGAAGTTCATTCGCTAAGTCGCGCGTCGGCCGCTTGCGGCTTAGCGATGAGCTAAATAGCCGGTTGACCCGCGACCGCGCCAATCGACTCGGCCACGCGTTCGATGTTCGCCGCGGTCAGCCCCGCCACGTTGATCCTGCCCGACCCTACTATATAGATAGCATACTCGTCGCGCAGCAATTCCACTTGGTCCTTGGTCAGACCAGAAAAAGAAAACATTCCCCGCTGGTCTTTCATAAAAGAATAGTCGCCTGGCACGCCCTTTTCGGCCAAAGTCTCCACCAGTTGGCTCCGCATACCATTAATACGGTCCCGCATGGTGGCGAGTTCAGCTTCCCACGCGGCGCGCAGCTCGGGATCGTTGAGGATGGTTTCCACAATCGCCGCCCCATGGGCCGGGGGGTTGGAATAGTTGGCCCGTATCGCGCGATTGATTTGGCTCTGCACGGCAAGGGCATCCTTGGCACTCTGGCAAACGAACGCCAAGGCCCCCACGCGTTCCCGGTACAGCCCAAAATTCTTGCTGAACGAACTGCACACGATAAACTCGCCCCCCGCCTGGGCAAATTCCCGCAACGCGACGGCGTCTTCTACCAGCCCGTCGCCAAACCCTTGGTAGGCGAAATCCAGAAACGGCAGGACCCCCTGGTTGTTCACGGTCGCGACGATCTGTTTCCACTCGGCGGGCGTTGGATCGATGCCCGTCGGATTGTGGCAGCAGCCGTGCAGCAGGATCACATCCCCCGCCGGCATCTTACCGATGGCCTCCAGCAGCGAATCGAACTTCAGGCTGTTGGCCGCTTGATCAAAATAGGGATAAATCTTGGTCGGCACGCCTGCGGCTTCGAAGATGCTCTGGTGATTGGGCCAAGTGGGGTCGCTGAGCCACACAGTCGCCTGCGGGAAATTCTCGCGCAAGAAATCGGCGACCACCCGCAAGCCCCCGGTTCCACCGGGGGTGTGCGCACCGGCAATGCGACCCGAAGTGGATAACTCGCTTGCCGCGCCGAACGCTAACTGCTGTGTGGCCTTCAAGTACCCTTCGGCACCGGGGATCGGTAAATACGTCTTACTCGATGGACCCGCGGCCAACCGCTTTTCCGCTTCGCGCACCGAGCCGAGCGTCGGCGTTTTGCCGTTCTCGTCCTGATAGATGCCAACGCTGA
>JBGTMM010000306.1:0-2732 GCA_041743635.1 Bythopirellula sp. | reverse complement strand
GGCTTGTCCGCCGAGGATGATTACCGAGTCGTGGCGGGCCCTGATGGCTCGCTGCATTTTGTCGGTGACGATGGCAAGCTAATTGATCGGTTCGATTATGGCGATTCAATTGTCGGCCTCGCGACTGTGCCGTCAGCGGATGGCACGATTCTGTTTGTTTCTGCGGGTAATCGGCTCACGGCGTGGCAAATCGCCGCTAAATCGGCACCTTGAATTTCTGGCGGAGTGCCTCTAACTTCGGGTGCTAAGCAGCCCGCTTGCGGCTTATCGGTTGACAATGGGAGGCACGCTAAGCCGCAAGCGGCTGTAACAAATTGAATAACTTAAGAAAGATTCTTTAATGATTTCCAAAGAGAAGATGACCGAGTGGCTCAAGACGCTGTTCGCCGGCCGTTCAGCTAGCCCAGAATTAGAACTTGTCGATTATCTCTCTTCGGTGCCGCGGCTAGAATCGTTGGCCAATGTACCGTCGGGAACTCCCGTGGCTGTGCGGGGGGATGTCGATGCCAAGCCCGGGGCGAAAATCGGTGAAGGTGACATTCGTCTCCAGTCGATGGTTGCCACCTTAAAGTACGGCATCGAGCGTGGCTGGAAGCAAATCATCTTCGGCCACGTCGGCCGCAAGCCGGAAGGTTCGCTCGACAAAGTGGCCGCGCGGCTGGGTGAAATGCTGGGGCAAGAAGTGACGTTGATCACCGATTGGATTGATGAGTCTAGCAACACGATTCTGGATGCGGTGAGCAAGCAAATTGCCACTGCCCAGCCGGGCGCGGTGATCATGCTGGAAAACACGCGCAAATACAAAATCGAAACCGTGCTGTGGAAGGCGAAGGAAGCCGACGCGCCAAAGCTTGCCGAGTCGCTTGCCAAATTCGCCAACGACTTCGCGGCAAAGGTCGCGAAGGTTTACGTCCACGAAGCCCTTTCCGCGGGAAGTTTGGACACTTCGAGCGTCGTCTTGCCAGCGGCGATGGATCGCGTGGCGATGGGGATTTATGAAGCGGCCGAGTTTGATGGCCCCATGCGGAAATGCTTGGCGACGCAATTGGTGATTTTTAGCGGACTCAAAATCGACAAACTCGACGATCTCGAGGCCATGATCGGCCGTGGTACGATCAAGTGCGTCTTTGCCGCCGGATCGCTGGCCATGGCGCTCAAGAAGGCCATCGGCGAAATCGACGGCAAGCCTTGTTGCTTGGGTGTGGCCGAAGATTCAGCGCATGCCGACAAGCCGTATTTCATTCCGGCCGAGCGCGTGGCCCAGGCAAAGCAAATGGTTCTCGACGGCCGCTCGAAGGGGATCGAGTTTGTTGTGCCGGTCGATTCGGTCATCGAAGACGGTTCAGTCGTCGACGAACTCCAACCTGACCAACAACAGTTCGACATTGGCCCGAAGTCGAACAAGTTGTTTGAGCGGAAAATCGGGGACTTCCTCACGAAGAACCCCCAAGGGGCCGTCGCGTTTCACAACGGAGTGTTCGGCATGTTTGAAGATCCCCGCTTCGAGGCTGGCACGAAAAACTTCATCCCCCAGCTAAAGAGAATGACCGACGCTGGGGTCGAGGTTTACGTGGGGGGCGGCGAAGGGGGTAAGGCTCTAGAGCTCTATGGCGAGCCTGATTGCGTCACCCACGTCTTTACCGCCGGCGGCACGGTCCTGAACGCCCTGGGGAGTGAGCCGGTCCCGTACTTGGTGGCCCTCCGCATGGCAGCCAAGGGCTAAGCCGCTGTACCAGGCCTCACCCGGTCGCAATATTCCGCAAAGCGGTCCAGCGCCTTAAGAATCTCACCGGGGCTTAATTCTTCCGTACAGCAATATTTGAGTCGGGCGGCGAGCGTGCTCAGTTTGGCGAAGCCGTAGTTGCTGCCCAATTCATTGAGTTGATGGGCCACGCGGGCCACGGATTCCCAATCGGCCACCTCGGCGTGCGACCGCAGGGTTTCCAGACGGTGGGGAAGCTCGTGGGCAAAGATCGCCACCAATTCCGCGAGATTGGGGTCATCGCCGTAAACCGAATAAACAGGTTGAATCGATTGGAGGGATGGCATGATGATACTCCTGGTCGAAAGCGAAACACATTCATGCGATTGCTTCGCATTAGGTTAAAAGGGAATCTCTTACAAGCTAATTCCGTGAAAGCCTAGATCACTTTTCGGCACCGCTAGCCGTGCTTTATATGTTTAGGCAAAGTAGTCAAACGAAGTGATCAACCGCTTCAACTCTGTTAATGCTGGCCGCATGACCTATCGGATTTATTCATAGCTTGATGAATTACGGCGAGAGATTTCTGCGCGAAAGCGCTCTGGCGAAGGTTTGCCAACTTCTCTAGCCGCTCGCGGCTTAGCGATAGGAACCTAGCGGGACAAGTCCCGGCGCTTCGCTCATACGCGTGAGTCCGCTTATGCGGTCCAGAACGATTGGATCGACCGCCAAAACAGCGAAATAATGCCCCGCCCTGTCGCAATCGGTACGAACGAATTGCGCGGAACTGAGTTCAAAAACAGTGATAGCATTTTTTGGAAAGGCATCAAGGGTTTCTTGAGGGTTCGTCGATAGCCTTCATATCCAATGGAGCGTTAGCCGCTCGCAGTGGAAAAGAAGCCTCGCAACTGACACATAAACATTACGAAAAGTAAGTGCAGTCGCAGGTCTTCGCATTGCCGTAGCGGCAACTGTGTTTCCCCCTCAATTTTAGGAGCCTCCCAAATGAAGAGTCATGTTCTCCTGTCGA
>JBGTMM010000305.1:0-3846 GCA_041743635.1 Bythopirellula sp. | reverse complement strand
TAATCTCCACCGACCATGGCCCACGATTCGTGAGATCAATCGGCGCAAGTAATTTCACCGTCAACGCATCCCTTGAACCGCGCAGCTCCAACGACCCGGTGGAAACCGTTTTGGGCGTAAGTTGAGCGGCGCTGCCGACGGCTTGGAGCTTCACGCTCAACTGCGGTTCTTCCCAAAGAAGTTTTTCTTGTTGCGAGACAACTAGTTCGCTGAGCGTCACATCCGCGCTCGCGGCGAATGCGTCCCCCTCGCTGGCCGTGAGCGTGAGCTTGCCCGTTGCGGTGCCACGCGCCTCAATGCCCGCCAGATCGACGAACTGACCCAGTTCTTGCGTGAGTCGGTCCAAATCGAGTTGGAATTCGCCCTCCACACGATTGTCGGTCGTCGTAAAATCACCGTGAGCGAACTGCGATGCAAGCGTGACACGATCCAATCGGGGGCCTGCGGACGATTCGACCCACGCGGCGGAGAGTTCGAGCGGCTCTTGCCATTCAATGGCTCTGCCACGATCCTGGCCCCTGAGATTCGCAAGAGAGACCTTGGCCAACCAAGTGAACTTGCCATCGCGCTCGCCGCTGTTCGCTTGCAGTTCGACGTCGCCGGAATCGACCCGCACTCCTTCACGAATTTGCAACGTCACCGGTAACATCTTAGCGAGTTTCGCCAAGGACACATTGCCTGAAACTTCCAAGTCGCGCTTTGGCAAATGGGTGAGGCTGGCTGATTGCAGGTCGGCCAGCGCGAGTGTGCCGCGGACGTCGAGTTTGGCCCAATCGCAATCGAGCTTCAGTTCTTCGGCATTGAAAACGCCGTCAGCAAAAGCAAGTTTCCACGGTACAACCAACCGCTCCGCGCGGAGTTGGTCGCCTTTCAGCGCGGGGAGGGTGAGCAAGAGATTGCTCGTCTCCGACCGACCCCAAGTTTTGATCGCGACAACTCCCTCGGCGGCGGCACTCCAGGTGGCATGCGCATCGAGCGTGGTTATCCCGGCGAGCTTGCTCTCTCCCAGCAATCGGGAGAGCCAAGGCGAGAAAGCCTCAAGCCGCACTCCCTCGGCCAGCAAATCGAGTTGCTGCTCACCGTTTTCAGCCGGCATGACGCGAAATTTTACCCGGCTCTCTGGCTCGGTTTCGTTGCCTGCCACTACACCCTTGCCATCCGCGGAAATTTTTCCGTCCGGCGCACCGAAATTCGCGGTGAGATTGATTTGTTCCAAACTCCACTGCACGTTGCTGACGGTGTCGAGACCGCGCAAGGTGCCTTCGACGATTTCCAGATTCACGCTCGGCGGTGCTTGAGAGACGGAAGAAGGCTCTTCGCTAGCCGTTGACTGTTGCTTCTCAACTGCCGCGAGAAAATCTTCGATGTTGCTACCTTCGGGTCGCGTGGCCACGTAGGCGGTGGGTTTGACGATTCGCACGGTCCCCAAATTACGCGGCTGCAGGGCCAGCCCGAGCAGAGAACGCTCCACGACCAACGATTCGATAGTCACGAGCGGATTGCCTGCCGGATCGAGGATCGCCGCATTAGCGAGCGATTGCGAACCGGTCCAACTCAACCCGACGCGCTCACATTGAATCCGCCAACCTCCCACGGGCATCTGCCAATTGAGGAGCGTGTCGCGCAAGGGGGAATTGGCGATCAACAAGGGTGCGACGGCCACCGCGCCGACAAACAGCAGTCCCAGCACAATCAGTCGGCGCAAAAACCGACCCTTACGACGCGGCATTCGTTCTTTGGAGGTTTCATCCGTGAGTTGCTTGGAAGCGGAGCGTCGCTTGGCCATGGCGATAGAACAGAGCAAGGAGCGCGTAGCGCTGGCCACGCAAGGATACAATGATAGAGCGTCGCGATTCTAAACCGCCAGCAGAAACGGGCCTAGAGCGAGTGCCCGTGCTAGCGAATCGTGCTTTCCTTCGCTGCTAGGCTGAACTACAATGACTTTCATGAGCGCTGTCGTGAATATCGATCCTGAGATCTTGGGTGGCACACCCGTTTTTGCGGGCAGTCGCGTGCCGATAGAATCCCTGTTTGACTATCTGAAGCGCGGTCGTAGCATTGACTACTTTCTGGAGCAGTTTCCAACGGTACGACGCGAACAGGTCCAAGAATTGCTCCATGATGCAAAGATTAAATCAGTTGCACGGCATTCTTATCCTTAAAATGCGTCAGTAATCATGAGTTCAGGCCAACTAACAGAACGCGATGCCTTCAACGCCTACATCGACAAGCGATGGGGTGGAAATCTCAACGGCACCAGTCTGGAGGAAGCCCTACAGGAATTTCGCAATTATCAGGACGAACTCAATAACGCAAAGCTCAAAATTCAGGAAGCTCTTGATTCCAGCGAACGCGGTGAACTGCAACCCATGGATGACTCACGACTCGCAGCTTTGTTTGATCGTCAAGACGCTCTGCTCAAAAGCGAAGCTTAAATTGCACCCATCCATTACTTCAGCGCTAAGCCCAGAATAATTAGCCACGGATGAAACACAGATTAAACACGGATATTCAAGAATAAAAAGGGCTTTCCCGTCCGCTTGGGGCGACGGTTTTTCTCCCCTAGAGCATCATTCCCAATTATCCGTGTTTAATCCGTGTCCGGTCTGCCGGACTGGAAGACCAGTCATCCGTGGCTACTGTATTTTCTTATTTATGGGTGTCCTACAAATCAAAATTAAATGTTCGCTTGATGTAGCGCCACATGCGGCTGGCTAGCGTGCGGGGTTCGGTTTTGATTCGCGCCTGGCCCGTGAGGCCGTTGCGGAAGAGGCCGAGCGAATTGTCCAGCCGCACTTCGGCTTGGTACGAAGTGCTGAGCGGCTTGACCGCTCCGCTGGGATCATGTTGCGCGGGAACCCCGCCGCCGGACGTGCTCGCCAAGCGCGGGCTAACCGCCTCCATTTGATCGTCGGCGACCGATTCGAGCTTGCTGACGAACACATGATAGGCCGACTCATTGAACATGAGCCGCACTTCCTGGCCTTCCTTCACTAAGTCCATGTCACTTTGGCTGATCACCAGCACGGCGTCCCATTCGTGGGGATCACCGATTTGGCAAAAGACATTGTCATTGCCATCGGGCGAGAACGTGGCCCCCAGGTTTTTTTCTTCCATGGGCCAACCCGACCAACTTGCCAGCTCCACCTGTTGATCGCCCGCCTGATCCGCCCGATAAGGAGGTGGAATGATCGTGCCGGCGCGAGACGCATGCAGCTCCAGCCGCTTGGCATCACGCAGCTTTTGGTTGAGTTGATCGTCCAAAGCGTCTAATCGCTGGCGAATGACTTCGATCTGCAAACCGGCATTCTGATCGTGGAATTGCATTTGGCGAAGATTCACAAGTTGGGCCTGACTCGATTCCCGCTCGCCGTGGAGTTGTTCGATCTCGAGTTCCAGATCGAGATTGCTCAATTTCGCCAGCAATTGTCCTTTTTGCACCTGCTCGCCAGGTTTGACATAAACCTCGTCGAGAGTACCGGCGACGTCGAAGTATACCGTGGCGGCGTCGCGTGGCTGCAATTCGAACTCGCTCAGCACGCTCGATGGAAACGGAATGAACCAAATCGCCCCCATCACCGCGGCCAGCACGGCCAGCGTCGAGTACATCCGCACTTTCTTCACTTTGCTCAACCTCCCCGGCACGCGGAAAAATTTGTAAATCTTCCAGAGCGGCATCACGAGCATGCCGTAAATGGAACCGATCGCGATCAATTGGCCCAAGATTTTGAGGCCGTACGGCTCGAAAACTTTGTTCAAGAAATAGAGAATCGAGAGCAAGACCACCCAGCGATAGAAAAACGAAGCCACCGTGTAGAGCGCGAATAAACCTTGATGCCGATGCGG
>JBGTMM010000304.1:0-4452 GCA_041743635.1 Bythopirellula sp. | reverse complement strand
ACCCGCAACATGGCCACCGGCGCGAGCACCTGCGACTTGGCCATCATCCTTATCGACGCCCGCCACGGCGTGATGACCCAAACCAAGCGGCACTCATTTATCGTCTCGCTCTTGGGCATCAAACACGTCCTAGTGGCGGTCAACAAAATGGATCTCGTCGGCTACTCCGAAGAAATCTTCGAGCAAATCAAAAAAGATTACCGCGAATTCGCCACCCGGCTCGACATGGTCGACCAGCACTTTATTCCCATCAGCGCGCTCAAGGGCGACAACCTCGTCGATCACAGCGATAACATGCCGTGGTACGAAGGCTCCACCCTGATGCACCACCTCGAAAACGTGCATATCGCCTCCGATCGCAATTTTATTGATTTCCGCTATCCCGTGCAGTTCGTGAATCGACCCCATCTCAACTTCCGTGGGTTCTGCGGCACGATCGCCTCGGGCCGCATTCGCAAGGGCGAAACCGTGATGTCGCTCCCCTCGCGAAAAACAAGCCGCGTCAAATCAATCGTCACCTACGACGGCGAAATCGACGAAGCCTTCACCCCCATGTCGGTCACACTCACGCTCGAAGATGAAATCGACGTCAGCCGCGGCGACATGCTCGTCCGCCCCGAAAACGTCCCCACTATGGCCGACGCCTTTGACTCGACCATCGTCTGGATGGCCGACGAGCCGCTCGTGCCCGGCAAGTAGTACCAAATCAAGCAAGCCTCGAAAACGGTTTCCGGCAGCATTGCGGCGATCCGTTATCGCATCGACGTGAACACCCTGCACCGTCAGGACACCGAACAACTCGCGCTCAACGAAATTGGCCGCTGCCAGGTGCGGCTCAACCAGCCCATCGCCTTCGACAGCTACCGCAACAACCACGGCACGGGCTCGTTCATCGTCATCGACCGCCTGACCAACGTCACCGTCGGCGCGGGGATGATCCTCCAACGCGCCGCCGCCTCGACCAGCGATCACTGGGCCGACGAAGCCGACGAACGCTTGCAAGTCGAACGCTCGAACGTCACCCTTGCCGAACGCGCGGGCCGTTTCAGCCAAACACCCGTCACACTGCTCTTCACGGGTCTCGCGGGTTCAGGCAAATCCACGCTGGCCTACGCCCTCGAACGCCGACTCTTCGACCTCGGCCACGCCGTCTCGGTGCTCGACGGCCAAAACATGCGTCGCGGCATCAGCCGTGATCTCGGCTTCACCGTCGACGACCGCAGCGAAAACCTGCGCCGCACCGCCGAGGTGGCGAAGCTGATGAACGACGCGGGCCTGATCTGCCTCGCCGCGTTTCTCGCTCCGCAAGAAGAGGTCCGCCAAAAAGCCGCCGAGGTCGTGGGCCGCCAAAAGTTCTTGGTCGTCCACTTGGATGCGCCGCTGGAAATCTGCCGCCAACGCGACCAAGAAGGTCTTTATGCCGCAGCCGACTCCGGCGAACTCGTCAATTTTCCAGGTGTTGACGCCACGTACGAAGCCCCCGCCTCGCCCGACCTGATCCTCAAAACCGCCGAACTCGACGTCGACGAATGCGTGGGTCAAGTTCTGTCGTTGTTGAAATCCAAGCAAGTCGTGGCATAGGCGCTAGTTACTAGAGGCTAGGCGCTAGTATGAATCAAAAAACGGAAGTACTATTGAGTTGCATTCAACAAACTAGCGCCTAACAACCAGCGCCTAGCGCCTTTCCTCTCCCCCATGCACAAAATCGGCCTCTCCTTCCGCTCGACGCTCTCCCCTGAAGAAGTCCGCGCGAAATACATCAACCCCTTACGCGCCACCCTCCGCCACGACAAGGCCGGCATCTACTCGAACCACCTCCGCCAGGTCGATCCGCAATCGGTCGACACCTTCGAGCATCTCCTGGTGTTCGAAGTCCACGACTTCGAAAAAAGCCTCCGCCTCCTCCGCGTCGAGCTAACAACAATCGGCCCCCCCGAGAATTTTCAATTCCACAACCTCGATCCTTCGCAACCGGGGTACTAAAGGCGAGCCGGGTTGCGTAAGCTCCCGGAGTTCCGCGCGGAGCGCGCGTCATTCCCGCGAAGGCGGGAACCCAGTTTTTTCTGGCTGACTGCTAATAGCTAATGGCTAACAACTTCTTTACGGCAACGTCGTTACAACACCGCCCACCTAGCGGGATGCGTCAGCTTTCGGGATTGGTCGCGACTACCCTGGGTGAGATGACCTACCGATTCTTTACCGCGAAGCGGTTACATACCATAGCCCAGTGGTTGCCATGTACTCATGGCTACCCTGGGTAGGCATCCCCCATCGATTCCAACCCTGAAAGGGTTGTATCACCCAGTGGCAACGCCGCGAACGTGAAATGGACAGACGGTGAACCCGTGAAAACACTTCGTCATTCCCGCGCGCGGAAGGAATTATTTGCTGGATGATTCTTGCTCTAAGTATTTCGCCGCGGCCTCAGTTAATAGCTGTTTTCTATAAGCAATCAGATTCAACTGGCGATTGTGCTCGTCATCGGACGCTCCAGCATATTGCTTTAGCTCCCAAGTTTGCGGCAGATAATCACGGGCAAACGGGTCCCACGAATTTTGGCCCGTTGCAAGTTGCAACTTACTTTTGATTAACTTCAAATCTAGATCCAAGCTTAAAAGCCAGTCTTTATAGGCAGGCTGACCATCTATCCGATTATTCATTCGGACATTGAGAACAACGTGGCAAGCGTCGAATGCGCGCGCCAGTTCGTTTTTGTTTGGGTCTGTCTTCGCCAAGGCGGCTTGATAGTCGCGCTCTGCCCAGGCCGTGTAGTTGTTGATTTTCACTTGCTGATAAGCATTGTCTCGCTCGATCTCAAGACCCTCGGCCCTCTGATTGGCTTTCTTTGTTTCGTCTTGCGTTTTTTCGGTGGCCTCGTTTGCGGCGCCCAATTGTTCTTCTAAGGCTTGTATCTTTTCGCCATGATTTTCTAAATTTGCAAGATTCTCTCGCAGCTCATTAACTTGGGCGGAAAGGTCCTCTCCAAGCTGCTGCCGTTCGGGTGTGATACCCGTTGCCAAATCCCAGCTCGGCAATTCTGTCTCTATCTGCGTTCCATCGTTCAGCTCGCCAATAAATTCTGGGAGGACATTTAGGCGAGATTGCCATGTTTGATACAGGCAAACATTGTCTTGATGAGAGTTGTCAAGCTTGACTTTGAACAATTCATCCAGTGGAACAGCAGCCTTATGCGTATTCACGGCCTGATTAAACCGAGGATAGAAATCATAGAGACTTGAATTTAGTGCTCCATGTAACTGCATAAACCAGAACTTGCTTTTGGGCTGAGCTTCCTCAAATGGAATCTCGTTGTTTCTCCACGCTCGAATAGCTTCGTCGCCTTCACGTTTTAGAATTGTTAAGTATTCCTCAAGTCTTTTTCTGCTTAGACTATCATTCTCCAGCACCGCTACGGGCTTCGCAGATGCAGTCTTCGCCGTTTCTTTGGACGGACTGCCTGATGAGGACATCATTAGGACGGCGAAAAATGCCAGAACAGCGGCAAGCGCCGCCCAGCCGAGGGTTGCCCCACGCGACTCTGCTTCCATTCCAAATACCCCTATGCACATTGCCAGGACCGCCGACACAACGCCGAAACTGTAGTAGCGCCGAAAATATGTGTCACGACTACCCAGCACCCACTCAATTGCAGCTAAGGCCCACCTTTCGAGCCATGAAAGTTTCCTGTCGATGACGACTGCCAAGGTCGGGAAAACTCCATAGGCAACCATGGCCAAGCCCAACAGCAATAATCCGTTCTGAACTGTGGCATTGTTAATTTGAGGAACACTGCCTATGGCGTCAGTCACGTTTTCTACGAATCCCTCGGTGTCTCCGGCGACGCCACCCCCTCCCCAGCCCATTGCCCGCTCAAACCAGTTGAGAATCCTATCCAATTGGCTGACAATGCCAATGAGCACGCCTCCACCAATGCTATGCCAACTGCGCTTTTGAGGGAATTCTTGTTCCATCTCGTCATTTTATGTCCACCTGCGTCAAATATACAATGTGGCCTTCGCCGCCTCGCCGCTGGTCGTGCAACCCTTTCAGGGTTGTGTGTAGGTGGGGATGTGTACCCAGGGTAGGCATGAGTACATGCCAACGCCTGGGCTAGGGTATGTAACCGCTTCGCGGTAAAGACGGGATTCACCCGGTCCGTGTGCGATCACACTCAAAAACACAGGGCCAAGAAACACGGCTGAGGCGGCCATGCTACGTTGAGGAAGCCATCCATGCGTCAGGCAAAGCACTGACCTACGAAAACCTGTCAACAATTTTTTTTGTGCCAATGGGAAAGACGCTAGGCGCTGGTCGTTAGGCGCGAGAAATCTTCAACGAGCGCCCAGCGCCAAGAATCTAGCGCCTCCCGGACTGTTCTTGTCGAAAATGGCCACCAAATTTGTTATGTTGAAGAGCGTGCGCAGCACCCGACCGCCATTGTGATGGTGTTGC
>JBGTMM010000303.1:0-2326 GCA_041743635.1 Bythopirellula sp. | reverse complement strand
CGGCTTCAATCGCCAGCGCCAGCCAGAGTTGCCATTGCCAATTCCAACGCTTAAACATTATCCGCGCGGCCCAGAAAAACACCAACCCGTGTTGAAGATGCGTGAGCGTGTAAGGATCGGCCAAATGCTGCGAGGTGTGTGGGCCGTTGGGGTCGCTGATCCAAAAACGGAGAGAACCACATTCACAGAACCACACCCTTCCTTGGACGCGAAGCTGCAGGGCCATCAGCACCATCGTGACGACAATCGCCAGCCAGGGCCAATTCTTGCGTGCCAGGATTGTTAGCTTCATGCGTATTCCCGTTATGCCATATCTTCTAGAAAAGCCAAGCGAGTGACGAATAAGCGCTTCAGTAAGCGGCATTTTGCCGGAAAACAGCCCTACAGCAAGGGTTGCGCGAATCGACAAATTCCATATGCCCTTGTCGTTTGAGTGAAAAAGTCTCGGTCCCGCTTGGCTCTGTAGCAATACTGAGGTAAGATTGTGACAGATTTCACAATGTCGCACTTAACCGTGCGATGCATTGCATCGTGGCTTTAATTCTGAACAAAAAAATCGCAGTCATGGCCAAGCAAGGTCCCCGCAAAAAGGTTCCCAAAGAGTTGGCGATCATCAACGCCGACAACTGCACGGGCTGTGAATCCTGCCTGGAGGTCTGCCCGGTTGACTGCATTATGCTGCTCAAAATTGACGGCGGCATCCTGAAGGGAAATCAGCAGTGGTGCGAGATTGACCTCGAGCGGTGCGTCGGCTGCGAAGTTTGCGTGCATATCCCCGGCAAAAAGTCGAATCCCTACGAGTTGAAAGTGTGCCCGTGGGACGCTATTGAGATGGTCCCCACCGAAATGGCGGCTCAGTACATGGCTCAGGTTGGCGGCCCTCCCGAGTATATCCGTGACAATTGGGACCGCTTGGTGAGCACGGCCCAAAATCTCGCCGAACTGCGGGCCGCAAACTGATGCACAAATATTCTATTTTTCAAAATTAACAGATTTCATCGTCGCCAGTCTTGGCGTAAAATCTGAATTGATTTCTAACTCATTCTGATTGGTATGGCTAAGGAACCGTGTCATGCGTCTCATTTTGACTGCTGAGCAAACCAAGAAGCTTACTTCGGTCACCGGAAGAGTGGAAGTGATCGATGCCGTCGGCCGCACGGTTGGTCAGTTCACTCTTACCGAGCCAACCGTGACCGAGACCAAGGAATTGTCAGATGAGGAGTTCGACGAGTTAAGACGTCATATCGAGCAATCTCCGCTCGACAAGGGGCCAGCGTTTAGGGCTCATCAAGTACGTGATCGGGCTTAGTGCGGGATACTTCGCTCCGCTCAGGATTACCTAGTTGAGCATCGCCCGCAACTTTTGGCGGTTTGCTCTCAAACATCACGCGCCCGCCCGCCATCGCCAGCACAACGCCCGCCTTGGCAAGGTCCTCGCCCGGTGTCTCGAACAAATTGCGGTCCAAGATCACCAAATCCGCGAGCTTCCCCACCTGAATCGTCCCGAGCGATTTTTCATTGAACGCGGCGAACGCGGCACTGGAAGTATACGCACGCAGGGCCTCTTCCACCGATATCTTCTGTGCTGGCACCCACCCGTCGGGATGCTTGCCATCCAGGGTCCGCCGCGTGACAGCCGCAAAGATCCCTTCCAGCGGCGTCGCCGGTGCCACATACCAGTCACTTCCAAAGGCTAAGACCCCGTCGCTGTCCAACAAGGAGCGAAACGCATAGCTCGTCTCGCTTCGCCGAGCGCCAATCAGCCGTTCCGCCCACCGGCCATCGTCGATTGCATGGTACGGCTGCATGCTGGCGATCACGCCCAGTTGGCCAAATCGGGCAATGTCCTCCGGCGCAATGTGCTGGGAGTGCTCGATCCGGAACCGACGGTCGCGCGGTCCGTTCCGCTGAGCCACTCGTTCGAACACGTCGAGTTGCAGCCGAATCGCCCGGTCGCCAATGGCGTGCACCGCGACCTGTAGCCCTGCCGCATCGGCTGCCGCGGTCCACGTTTCCAAATCTTCGGTTGTGTTGACGAGCAATCCGCGATCGTTCGGCGCGTCGTCAAAGGGCTCCAACAGGGCCGCCGTGTGAGATCCCAACGAACCATCGACATACCCCTTAAGCCCCCCGATCTTGAGCCAGTCGTCACCCCGTCCGTGCTTCTCGACTTCTTCGGCCAGCCGCTTCCACTCCGCCAATGGCGTGCAGGCATAGATGCGAACTTTGAGCAGTCGGCGCCATTGCGCAAGTCGAAACACTTCGAGGTCTTGCCATGTGCCCATGTGATGGACCGCAGTCACGCCGCGAGCCGTAAGATAATCCA
>JBGTMM010000302.1:0-3742 GCA_041743635.1 Bythopirellula sp. | reverse complement strand
ACTTTTGCTTGCTGATGCGCCACTTATCGCGCGGGTGAACAAACAGATCAGCGCGGGGACTTTGGTGACGATCGGTGGTCAGCCGCTGAAGAAACCGATCGACGGCGGGCTGGTTCGTGCCGCGGGGGATTTGATGTACCCCATTGTCGGTGGCATTCCGGTAATGCTGGCCGACGAAGCGATCGACATAACAAAATTCTAATGAAAGCATGAACCACGACGGCACAACGAGCACGACGGAGGAGAATAGGATCTTTAATAATTGCAATTCGTAGTGCCCGTCGTGTCGTTGTGGTTAGTAAAGTATGAGTAAGACCATTTTCCAAAAAATCGCCGACCGCGAGATCCCGGCCGACATTGTCTATGAAGATGACAAATGTTTGGCATTTCGCGACGTGACGCCCAAAGCACCGATGCACATCTTGGTGATTCCCCGCGAACCGATACCCTCGCTCGAACATCTGACCAACGAAAACGCGGCGCTGTTGGGGCATTTGTGGCTCGTCATTCGCGACGTGGCTCGGCAAGCGGGCGTGGCTGAAAGCGGATATCGCGTGGTGGTCAATTGTGGCAGCGACGGCGGCCAATCGGTCGACCATTTGCACTTTCATATTCTGGGCGGTCGGCAAATGGACTGGCCACCTGGGTAATATAATCCCCCTCCCCGGTATCCCGGGGAGGGGTTAGGGGAGGGGCAGTCTTTGCACACACACTTTGAGTCACCCTCCCCTAGCCCCTCCCTAAAAGGGAGGGGGATTAATAAATTCTAGCGGTTGGCTACGGCATCGAGGGCGAAGTCGGCATTCGGATCATGCTTGTAAAAGAAGCTGGCGGTCTGGACCGACACGACTTCGACGAACTGATCCTGAAACTCTTGCACCGACTTATCCGCGGAGGGAATGCCGGCGTTGCGAGGGAAGAGAATCTGGCCCACGTTGCGGCTCCAAATTTGGTCGCCTTCGCGAGTGGACATGTCGTAGACCGTCACGTGCACGTCGGCATCGCCTTGGTAGAGCGTCATCCCTTTGTACAAGTCGAAGTTGTCGAGCTCGATGTATACGATCCGCGTCGCTTCGACGGCCCGGCCCAGGTCTTTGAAATTTTCCCAATCTTGCTCATCGATCCAGTTATCGACTTCGCGGGGACTCACGATGTCGATGCCTTTGACATTCTCCTCGAGCAATGCGCTGACTCGTTTGCCGATGCTGCGTGAGGCGCCGGCATGGCGGTATTCGTTGGTTGAAGGAGGCCGGCAAACGACGACCACGCGTTGCCCCTTAAGCTCCTCGCACTGGGCGGGGACAACATTGCCCCCCTGCCACAAATAAACTCCCGTTGCCAACAGGCTCTGAATACAACCCGTGCTTGAACCCAGCAGGAGAATCGTCAATCCCAACGCGAAGGGGCGGCTTTGTTGCGAGCAGGGGCTTGCCATCTTTCAATCCTTTTCGAGATGAGATTTTGCCACCGCGGCAGTTATGCCAGGGCGGATACTATTTGCTGGCGAGCCGTCCTGGCTGCCGTTTTTTCGTAGCTAAAACCAAACTCGCTGTGCCCAATCGAGCGCCGCGACCGCGATCAATCCCGTGCCGGCGACGAGTACCATGCGCGCCGTTGGCCTCGCGAACAACCAACGTCCCAGGCCCGCCGATAGCAACAACCACGGCACGCTCACCACCGCGGCGATGCACAACAGCGTGCCCGCCAAGTTGGCTCTCATGGCCGCGGCCCATTCGCCTCGCCAAACACAAGCCCACGCGGTCGTTGCACCACAAGTGGGACACTCTCGGCCCATCCAGCGATAAAAGCTGCACGGCGCGAGGCCCAACTGTTCGTGCGTGCCGAAGCCACGCGGATCGGGTGACAAGCTGTTAGCGGTCACCAGCAGGGCCAACAGGCACAATCCCCCGCCGGCCACAAGGAGTCGACGAACGGGGGATAGGCGTGCCTGAACCATGCCGATGCCACTGCCGCGGGACGAACGGTACTCGAAGAGGGTGGATTGCTCAAGACGGATCAGTGTTCAAAACCGCTAGCAATTCTTGCACCTGCCGCTTGCGGCTCAGCGGGGCCTTACTCTTTGATGCTCATCAAGAACTCGGCATTGGTCTTGGTTTTGCGCAACCGGCTGGTCAGCAGGTCCATCGCATCGGCGGGGTTCATTTCGTTGAGAACACGCCGCAACATGCACACCCGGCGATGCTCTTCGGGGTCCATCAACATTTCCTCGCGGCGGGTGCCGCTCTTGTTGATGTCGATCGAGGGCCAAATCCGCTTGTCGACCAATTGGCGGTCGAGGATGATTTCCTGGTTGCCGGTCCCTTTGAATTCCTCGAAGATCACTTCGTCCATGCGGCTGCCGGTCTCGACGAGTGCGGTGGCGATGATCGTGAGCGAACCCCCCTCCTCAACTCTGCGGGCCGAGCCGAAGAACCGCTTGGGCCGCTGCATGGCATTGGCGTCGATGCCGCCGGAAAGAATCTTGCCCGAGTTGGGGCACTCGGAATTCCACGCCCGGGCGAGCCGGGTGATCGAGTCGAGAAAGACCACCACGTCGCGGCCGTATTCGACCATCCGCTTGGCTTTTTCGATTACCATTTCAGCGACCTGAATGTGCCGCGCGGCGGGTTCGTCGAACGTGGAGCTAATCACCTCGCAATTCGGGCCTTTCACTTCGCGTTCCATGTCGGTGACTTCTTCGGGCCGCTCGTCGATGAGCAGCATCACCACATGGGCGCTGGGATAGTTGGCGAGCACGCTCTTGGCCATCTTCTGCATTAAAATCGTCTTGCCGGCGCGGGGCGGGCTGACAATCAAACCGCGTTGGCCAAAGCCGATCGGCACGATCATGTCCACGACCCGCATCGAGATTTCATCCGGACTGGCTTCCAGCGACATCCGCGCGTCGGGATGAATTGGCGTCAGGTTGTCAAAGAATATTTTCCGCGAAAGCAGATTCGGGTCTTCACCATTGATCGCCTCGACCCGCAAGAGAGCGAAGTAACGCTCGTTTTCCTTGGGGGGGCGGATTGTGCCGGAGACGGTCGCACCGGTGTGGAGACCGAAACGGCGAATCTGGCTGGGAGAAACGTAAATGTCGTCGGGGCATGACAGGTAATGGTAATCAGGGCTGCGGAGGAAACCGAAACCATCCGGCAGGATTTCCAGCGTTCCCTCGCCGAACATCATGCCATCGAGCTTCACCCGCTGCTTGAGAATGCGGAAGATCAAGTCTTGCTTCTTCAAGCCAGCGGCTTCTTCGACCCCTTCGGCTTCGGCCACTTCAATAAGCTCGGGCATCGGCATCCGCTGGAGCGCCGCGATGTGCATATTGGCGTCGGGCTGGTCGGTGCGCTCGATGGACTTACCCACCCGGCGCACCCGCTCGGCGGCCTTGTCGAGTTCTTCGGCGATTGAGAGAGGTTCTTCCCGCTCAAGTTCCGCGAGCGCTTCGCGGTCGATGTGAGTGCCGTTGGATTCGAGGGGACGGCGCTGGCGGTATTGCGAATAACTACGGCCAGACCTGGTACCGTGGTTGCCGGTTTCGGACATGACAACAAACTCCTGAAAAGTGAAATTGTGGCGCGCGAAAGGCGCCGGCGGGTGCAAAATGCGAAAAAGGAAAGCGAGGATGCATGAGGAGACACTCCCGGGGGAGATACTCCGCATTATGGCAGGAAAACGAATAAAAGGGAAAGCGAATCTGGCGGGATTTTTTGACACTCGATTCGTGTCAGGCGGG
>JBGTMM010000301.1:0-2385 GCA_041743635.1 Bythopirellula sp. | reverse complement strand
ATCCAGATCGCTTGCATCCGAAAGCTCTTGGTCATACTCAACACCATGATCAAAAACAACACTCCCTGGAAAAATATGGCAATTCACTGATCCGATCAGTTTCCTTACTTGACATTTAACACAGTCGCTCCGTGGTAAAATGCGAATTTAATTCTGAAGGGTCCTTAATCTCAAGTGGAACAACAACCCCGCGTTCAACAATTTGTCGATTCCTTGCGAGCGCGGCAACCGTCGGGCATAAGCCCACCGGTTCGTTTGCCAACGGCAGCGACGTTGCCGCGGCCCACTTTGCAGCCGGGACGGCCGCACCACAATCAGTCCGCGCCGGTGAAACCGATCTTCGACCCGCAGATGCTGACCAAGCTCGGCCGCTTGGAGGTGATCGCCCGCACGGTGGTCGACGGGTTTCTCTCGGGCAAGCATCGCTCAACGCATAAGGGGGGCTGCACCGATTTCGCCGAATACCGGCCTTACGCGCAGGGGGATGACCTGCGGCAACTCGATTGGAAAAAATTCGCCAAAACCGACCGCTATTATGTGAAGCGATACGATGACGAAACGAATTTGCAGGCGCTCTTGATCGTCGATGCCAGCGGTTCGATGCAGTTCGGCATGTCCACAGTCACTAAGTGGCGGTACGCGCAGATGGCGACCGCGTGTTTGGGGCATCTGTTGCTGCGACAACGCGACAGCGTGGGCCTGGCCATCGCCGGCGAGCATTTGCGCGATTTCGTGAAGCCCCAGCCCCGCGCCAATCACCTCTCCCGCGTGATCAATGTACTCGAAGCCATCGAAGCGAGTGGCAAATCGCAGCTCGATGAGTCTTTGCAAGAACTGACCGGCCGGTTGAAACGTCGGGGGATGGTGATCTTGCTCAGCGATTGCTTTGGCGACGTGCCCAAGTTGAAGCAGGTGCTCGAACAATTTCGATTGCGCGGGCACGACGTGTTGGTGTTTCAAATTCTCGCCCCCGAGGAACTCGATTTTCCCTTTAAGCGGGAATCGTTTTTCCAAGATTTAGAACTCCCCCGGCGGATGCAGATCAATCCCAACACGCTCCGCAAACAGTATCTCGCGGAGTTCCGCAATTTTCGTGAGCAGCTTCGCGAGGCGCTCACCGACGTGGGGGCCGATTTGGTGACGCTGCGGACCGATCAAGATTTGGGAGAAACATTGGCTCAATACCTGCGACGGCGAGCCGCGCAGAGGACCGCCACGTTGGCTCGCACTCGTTAAACTGACAATTACTTGAGAATTTGAAACGCCGGTAACCCCCGGCTTTGCCGGGGGTTTGATAACCACATAATTTACCCGCAATGCCCGGCGAAGCCGGGGGCTAGAAAGCACGACGTGTCGTTCCTTAGCGGATTATTTCTGCTCGCTCTGCCGCTGGCCGCCGTGCCGGTGCTGATCCATCTTTATCGTGGTCGGCAACGCGATATGGTGTATTGGGGGGCGATGCAGTTTCTGGAAAAAGCGCTCACGAAGGGCCGCAGTTGGGAACGGCTGGAAGAAATTTTGCTCATGCTGCTGCGCACCGCGGTCGTGCTGGCCTTGATTTTTGCATTGGCTCGTCCGCTGGTGAGCGGCCGATGGTGGGGCACCGGGGGGGAGCGTGAGATTGTGCTCGTCGTGGACAATTCGCTCTCCATGTCCCGCACGGTGGCCGATAGCTCCGCGTTTGATCAACTCAAAGACCACGCGGTAGCGTTTCTCGATGAGCTCTCCAGCGACGACCAAGTGCATGTGATGCTCGCGGCCGGGGGTGGGCAATGGCTCACCGCCGAGGGGATCGCCGGCGACTACGCAGGGATGAATCAGATCCGCTCACTTATCGAGGGGGCTGAACCTTCGCGGGGCAGCGCCGATTTGCTCACCTGCCTCTTATCGGTCGTGCATTTGGATCCCGCGGAGAAGCCGGCCTCGCGGCGGATAATCCTGTTCACCGACAACCAAGAGCGAAGTTGGCAACTCGAAGCCGAGCAGGCGTGGAAACAATTGGGTGAAGTGATGTCTGGAGCCGAGATTCCCACGACGGTGCAGATCATCGACTGCGGCCTCGATGAGACGCAGGTCGACAATCTCGCGGTGCAGGCCGTGGAAGTCTCGCGCAAGATCGCCCGCCCGGGTGAAGAAATTGAAGTCCGCGCGCAAATCACGAATCTTGGCGATGTGGACCACGCGGCTGGGGTCGTTCAGTGGTTGGTGGATGACGAGGTGGTCGACACAAGTGCCTTGGGCGCATTGAAGCCCGAGGCCACGACGGAAGTTTCGACCTCGTTGCGGCGGAAAGATGTCGGGAACTATCTCATCTCTTGTCGAATTGAAGCCGCCGATCAAGTGCCGCTCGATCAAGAGGAAGGGGTTGTTTTGGAAGTGACGGAT
>JBGTMM010000300.1:0-5021 GCA_041743635.1 Bythopirellula sp. | reverse complement strand
CAGATTCAAGCCGTAAATCTCGCTCTTGTCGCGAATCGCTTTGAGTTCCGCGAGAGTTCCTGCAACCGGTTCGATCCGCTCGCCGCCGACTTCGGTCACATAACCAAACACCGTGATCTTGAACGCCGCGAGCAATTGCTTCGCCAGCGCGCCTGCCGCCACGCGGACTGCAGTTTCCCGCGCAGAGGCACGTTCCAAAATGCCGCGGATGCTGCCGAGATATTTTATGGCACCCGTGAGATCGCCGTGGCCGGGTCGAGGCCGTGATAAATCGTCGAGCCGTTCGAGTTTATAATCGCGGTTCACGACTTCGAGCGCGATCGGGCTGCCGAGCGTCATGCCATGCCAGATGCCGGTACGCACGTCGACTTTGTCGGTTTCAATCCGCTGCCGTCCGCCGCGGCCGTAACCCCCTTGCCGACGTTTGAGTTCCACGTCGATGAGGTCGGTATCGACGGTCACCCCGGCCGGGAACCCATCGATGAGGGCAATCAGCGTTTTGCCGTGCGATTCGCCAGCAGTCCAGTAACGCAGCATGATTCGGGAATGGTGTTAGGGGCTGGGAGCTTGGGACTGTGAACCGTCTCGGCGGGAGAATATGACCCCGCTAGCTCCAACGCAAGGCGAGCAAGCCGTTAATTCTACATTGGCCAAAGCGGGTGGGATAGTTAAAGTATCAGAGGCAGTAGTAGCCTCCCAAAGATTTTGTATTAGAATAGCGATATGGACATTACACTTACGTCAAATGCCGCTTTTGACCGAGCAATTGCCCCAGTCTTGAATGTGCTTAGTCGTGATCAAGCTGCCCGGATAGTAGAATTTCATGCTGATGCGACACTTCAGAATCGTATTGAAGAACTCGCTAGCAAGTCGAACGAGGGTGAGCTTTCGGACAGCGAAATGGCCGAATACGAAGGCTATGCCCTAGCCAACCGGTTCATTGCCGTTCTTCAAGCCAAAGCCCAAGGGCTCGTTGACGCATCTAATGGCCAGCAATGAACGAGCGTACTAAGCGTACAGTTCGACAACGGGCCAATTCTTGTTGCGAGTATTGCCAACTGTCAGAGCAACACTCTCCAGTGGCTCGCTTGCAGATTGAACACATCCGACCCAAGAAGCATGGAGGTAGTGATTTCTCCAACAATCTGGCGTTGGCCTGCATTGATTGCAATCTTCGCAAAGGTGTCAATCTCACTGGCATCGATCCTGCGACTGGCGAAATCACGCAACTCTTTAACCCACGAGAGCTCGTATGGAGCAGTCATTTTGCCTGGGATGGCTTGCGCATAGTGGGGTTGAGCGACGTTGGCAGAGCAACCGTTTACTGCTTGGACTTGAATTCGCCTGACCGGTTAATCGTTCGGTTGGCAATTTCTTGATCCCCATCACTTCCACTCAAACCCTGCCCCGTGATTCGCGCGTAGGCCTTCAATATGGCGTCAAGCAGCGTGGCGACGCATGGCGAAACACGCACCCGCTGAAATTAGCATGAGCATGGTTGACGGTTCAGGGACAGCAGCAAGTGCCGAGAGGCTGCCCGCTTCGCCATAGTGCTCCTGCCATGTTGCAAGGTCATCTACGCTAAGCGGATCGGGCGATTCACCCCTCTGCCATGCTAAAAAATCTCGTCCGTCGACATCGACATCGCCGTCGAAGTCGCCGGGATCAGAGGGGAGAGGAATGTCGCCGCAGTGATTACAAGTGATCCTGATAAGTAGACTGGGCCAACTTATCCACACTTCGGGCTGCTGAAAATACATTTATCACGCCGGCCGCGGCCGACGCTGCAATGGCTGCATCGCGTTGCGGCATGTGAATAAACTCTGTGCCAGAAAAATAGCTATGGTTACGTATCTTAATGACATCATTTCGGTGGAGAATTGCTGCCGCAAGTATGGGATCTGCTGAGGGCAATTGAGCAACGGTACCGCCTGGCGAGCCTCGGACACTTGCAATTTGAGCAAATGGCGCCGCACCAGTGACGCCAATGCCATTGCCGCCGCGTGCCGCCGCAACACCAGCCAAGGCCGTCGCGTGGTTGCCCACAACAGTTGCAGGTCCGTTCGTTACATAGTCCCAACTATTGCCCAAGAATTGCACCCGCGTTTCCAATAAAAACAATCGCGCAGCAAGTGCTCAGAGCTAAGGAGCGAAGGAGCGAATCTTCTAATGATGATCCCCACAGGCCCAGAAAACAGACTGGCGTGATTGTACGTGGGGGCTAAGCCCAGCTGAAAGCCTGTACGCCCCGTCCAAGGCCACAATTCGCCGGAAACATCGCCCCGCGAAGAGCTTTTGACCCCAGGCAATGCTCGCATCATTAACGGCAGCCTCTCAGGGCGGTCTTTCCGCGCTATTTTCGGTTGTTTATAATAAAGATGTTGCTTCCGTTGTCCGTGCTATCGTGAGTGGTTCAATGTTAAGGTCGTTCGAAGGTGTCTATCGCCAAGGCAGAGTTGAACTGCTTGAATCTCCTCCTTCTGACAGTGAGGGGAAGGTGATTGTTACGTTTCTTAATGGTAATGCTGTCAATCTGGCCGAGCGCGGCATCGACGAACAGCAAGCCTTGGATTTAAGACACCGGTTGCAGGCATTTGCCAACGATTGGGACCGACCAGAGATGGACGTCTACGATGCCGTTTAGTCGAGGTGATGTCGTACTGGTCTTTTATCCAGATTCAAACTTGCGGACTGCGAAGCGCCGACCCGCCCTCGTTGTGCAAGCCAACGATCTGCAAACCGGCTTGTCCCAAGTCATTTTGGCCATGATCACGAGCAATCTCGCCCGCGCAGGGCATCCCAGCCGGATTTCTGTTTTACAATCGTCCCTCGAAGGTCAGAAAATGGGATTGCGGACCGACTCTGTTGTCATGGCGGACAATCTCGCTACTGTGGCCGATGCAGAAGTTGATCGTTGTCTTGGCCGCATGCCGGATCTCTCCGCTGTGGACGACGCGTTGCGGCATACGCTCGGACTTGGATAGAAATTGTCGCTATCCCCTGCCACTACTTCCACGCAAACGCCTGTCCTGTGATTCGCTCAAACGCCTCGATGTATTTTTCGCGGGTCCGCTCCACGACGTTGCTGGGCAAATCCGGCGGTGGGCTTTGTTTGTCCCAGCCGCAATCGGTGAGCCAATCGCGGACGAACTGCTTGTCGAACGAGGGCTGAGCGTGGCCTGGTTCGTATTTGTCGGCGGGCCAGAATCGTGAACTGTCGGGCGTGAGCACTTCGTCTATCAGAATGATCTCGCCATCGACCACGCCGAATTCAAACTTCGTGTCGGCCACGATGATCCCTTGCTTGTGCGCGTGGGCGGCGCCTTCTTGGTAAACTTCGTTGCTGAGTGTGCGCAACCGCTCGCCCAATTCGACCCCCACGATATCGCACATCTGCGGATATGTGATGTTCTCGTCGTGTTCCCCCTGCGCGGCTTTGGTCGCCGGTGAAAAAATCATCGACGGCAAGCGAGCCGATTCTTGCAGGCCCGTCGGCATTTCGATGCCGCACACTTTGCCGTAGGCCACGTACTCTTGCCAAGCCGAACCCGACAAAAATCCCCGCACCACGCATTCAATTGGCACCACTTCGGTCTTGCGCACAAGAATTGTGCGGCCGGCCAGTTCGTCGAGATCTATACCCGCAGGCAGATTCATTTTGCGGACATCGGTTTCCAGCAAATGGTTAGCGACCCGAAGGTGTTCAAACCAAAAATTGCTCAACTGCGTCAACACGCGGCCTTTGTCGGGGATACCCGTGGGCAAGACCCTATCAAAGGCGCTGATTCGGTCGGTGCTCACCAGCACGAGATGCTCGCCGAGATCATACACGTCGCGCACTTTCCCGCGCGTGACGGGCAGGCCGGGAATGTTCGTTTCCAACAAAGGCTGCTGCGACATAAGACTTCCAATCAGGTGTCGAGAGAGGCTTGACCAACCCACGGATCAAAGTGTGCGTCCGCTCTAAAAAATATACCTAGTTTCCTCTGTTCAAGGCACCCCCTTGAGTTTCTCATGCTGCCATCCCGCTCGGCACGAATAATTGATAAACTAAAATTTCCACTCGCTCCCACGGCGAGATTTCATAGACTTCGGCTTCGAACAGGAACACCTCATGGGACAAATGCGATTTCGATTGCACGACCAAAGTCGCATCCCCGCTGGTGGTTTGGAACGCATCTACGTGGCTGGTCCCGAGGAGATTCCCTGGTCGACCCGTGCCCGCTGGCAAGGGGAGGAACTTGTCGTCGAACGCTCGACCAATGAGTCGGGCAGCGTGTACGTGCCGTGGCTGGTCGATGGTCACGGAGAAAGCTTTCTCGCCACCGCCACGCTCATGGAACGTCAACAAGCCTACGTGCTGGAAGTGGAACTGGCCCGCGGCTTGATCCAGCGGATTCGCAATCGGCTGTTTATCTGGGAATGGTTGGGGATGACCACGCCCGACGATCTCAATGAGCAACTCCAATTGGCCACGCGCAATTTTTCGCGAGCCGCCACCATGCAAAGCAATCACGTGGATGCCGCCGAGCACGCCAATACCGCGATCGCGCAAGCGCTGCACATGTCGGAGGAGATGGTCGGTGTTTACGCCCGGCAGGCCACGGCTTCGCGGATGCAACAAACCCCCGTGTCGACCTTGCTGGGAGTAGCCCTCGGCCCCAAATTGCCCAGCGTCGAAATGCGGCGTAAGTTGGTCGAGGCCTGCAATATCATCCAGATCCCAATCGCCTGGCGGGCCATCGAGCAGCGCGAGGGCAAACGCAATTGGAAACATACCGACGAACAACTCGCTTGGTGCCAACAAGCGGGTCTCAAGATTTCCGCGGGACCGCTATTGCAAATGGATGATCGCGGTATTCCCGACTGGTTGGTCCTGTGGGATGGTGATTTCGACAACCTCATGAAACTTTTCCTCGATCATGTGCGGTCGGTGGTCTCGCGCTATGCGGGGCGCGTGCATTTGTGGCAAGTCGCCTCGCGCGTCAACACCGGAAAAATGCTGTCCTTGGAAGAAGAAC
>JBGTMM010000299.1:0-2252 GCA_041743635.1 Bythopirellula sp. | reverse complement strand
CGGACATCATTGGCTTACGGGCAGCTCGGCTGGCGGGCATCCCTGCCGTAGCAATTGCACACGGTTGGACGGCAACCACCTGGAAAGTGCGACGGTATGAATCACTCGATCGCTGGATAATGCGCCGGTTCGATGCCGTTGTAGGCGTCTCACAGGCCCAGTCGATGAAACTGGTTCTAGCTGGAATCGCGCCCGACAGAATACTAACGATCCCGAACGCAATTGCGCTAGATCGATTTGCATCGACCGTGGCGAGTAGCCGAGAGTATTTGGCAAACCTGTTTTCGACGGAGCCTCGGTTCATTGTTGCCGCGGCAGGCCGTCTAAGTCCCGAGAAGGGGTTCGACGTTTTAATCGCCACGGCCGCGCGAATTGCCGGGGAAAGACAGGACGTCGGCTTTGTCCTATTTGGCGACGGACCGCTCCGTGAAGAATTGGCAAAGCTGATCAGCAAGAATTTGCTGGACGATCGCTTTGTTCTCGCAGGGTTTCATGCAAACCTGGATGTGGTTCTGCCCGCTGCCGACTTATTTGTGATCTCGTCATTCACTGAGGGGCTGCCTGTTGTCCTGCTCGAAGCCATGTTGGCGGGTGTCCCTGTCGTCGCGACAGCCGTCGGCGGAATCCCTGAAGTTATCAAGGACGGCACGAACGGGTTTGTGGTTCCCCCTGGCAACATCGGACAGCTCGCTCTCCGCATCACGGAACTCTTAGAGAGTCAGTCGCTCCGCGAGCAAATGAAGGTTGCCGGGCAGCGCAAGATCGCCGCCGAGTACAATACCAGGTTGCAGGCGGATCGCTATTCAACTCTGTTTGCACGGCTATCGAATGCTAACGGGTGCGGAGTCTACTAAACGCCGATAGAGTGTCACAGTTTGATTAGTCAACTCAGCGGGAGAAAATTCGCGTAAGGCATACTCGCGAGCGGCTTGCCCCATTCGTTGCCTCATCTCTGGTGAGCTAATCAAAGCTTCAATGGCATCAGCCATCGCGTCAACGTCGCCTCGCGGAACGTGTAAGCCAGTAACACTATGTTGCACATATTCTGCCGGTCCGCCGCCCATCGTTACGACGTTGGGTAGCCCAGCCAACATTGCTTCAGCGGCCACTCGACCAAATGGCTCGGGTTCGATGGCTGCGTGAACCGCTACATCAACACCTACCAGGAACTCATACACATTTCGCACATGGCCAAGAAACTCTACGAAATCTTCTAGTGCAAGTTCTTTCGCAAGTTTCTTCAGTTGATTCGGATAGGTCTGATCTCCGGCCGGTGGACCTCCGGCAATCACTGCGCGGAACGGAATTTTGCAGCGCTGACGCACCTTGGCCACAGCCGACAGAAAAACATGCTGGCCTTTCCAATGCACGAGCATGCTGTGCATGGCGACCGTGGGTACATCGTGCAGTTCTCGCAGAGCGAGTTGCGACTGCGTCGGTCCTTCGACAGGCTCATAAACCCGCGTGCATTTCTCTCTCGCCAATCCAAACTCGCGCATATGGGCAGCGACGAAGTCCGAAGTCGCAATATGATGAGTGAATCGAGTCCGCCTAAAGGCAAGGCGGCTTAGCTTCTCCGGGTATTCAAAGTGTTTTTGGTGCGAAATTGCCGGTACGCCCCATTTCTGAGCGGCTAACCCTGCCCCAAGATTTAAAGTCACACTGTTGTTGGCATGCACGAGATTAGGCTGGTAATCAGCGATCGCCTCGCTGACCGCAGTTGACCATGGCCGCACGATGTAACGATAGTATTGAATTAGGCTTTGCAACCAATGGCCAGGGTGTGGCGGGCGCCGGGGGATCTCAACCACCCTGTGGATGAGATTTTGTGGCATCTCGATATAGGGGCTCGGGTCGAAACTTGTCAGCAGTATGGGTTCAATTTCCGGTGGCAACGCGGTAAATAGTTGGAGAAGGCCCGTTAAGGACCCACCGAACCCGCAGGCTGCTTCGATATAGAGTACGCGCACTTGAAAAACTCGAACTGAAAAAAAGGATTTCTAAAAAATATATCTTAATTGAAAACGATTCTTGGCTAAGCAAGGCAAAAAATTTCATACTTTAGTTATGATCAATCAACCAATGCAAAAGTTGAGTTGATACGGCCCTGGTCATAAGTTGTGCAGCCGATTCGTCCATGTGATAGCCATCGGGAAAATTCTTGGGCGTTATGCCCGCGACTTTGCGCTCGACTACTAAGGTAACGCCGTTTTTACGAAGCAATTGTTTCAAACCGCCATCGATTTCGTAAC
>JBGTMM010000298.1:0-3109 GCA_041743635.1 Bythopirellula sp. | reverse complement strand
TTGAGATTGTTCGAGCATTGATTGCGCCGCGCCGATTCGCGGGCCGCTTGAATCGCCGGCAACAACAGGGCGACGAGCATTCCGATAATGGCGATCACAACCAAGAGTTCAACCAACGTAAAACCACGTGTCATCTTGACGCGCATGAGATTACCTCCACGTTTTTTGGAAATTTCCGCTTCGTCTGCGAAACAACATCTCAAAAGAAATGTGTTTTACAACGTTAGGCGGGAATCGAGGGTGGGCTACATGACAGGCAGTGAGAACCTTCCGGTGGCTCTCACAGAGGTCATATTTTAGGCCGTTTAGTCGCGTCCTGTCAAACCGAAGACGTATTGGATTACGCGAGAATTGCTTGCGCGTTTCGATGAATACTCGTTAAATCGGCGCAGGCAATGATGATTGATAGCATCTAACCACGCGTCGCCAATGCTCGCACCGGAAGTAGAGTAATTTCATACATACCTCTCAGCCGGACCGCCACGCGGTCCGGGAAGAATTTAAGCAAGCTCCCGGATCGCGTGGCGATCCGGCTGGGGGCGGAATTTCTTGATTTCGAGCGGCGCTCGCTGAAAACCGACCATTGACAATCGGCCCCGAAAACCGGTACGCTGAGTGGTTTCCCAAACCATGATTTCTATCTGTAAGTTGGAAGGCGAGAGCCATGGCCGTCCCCAAACGCAAACATTCGAATTCCCGCAGCGGCAAGCGTCGCTCGCACGATTTTCTGACCGCGCGCCAGTTGCAGGCCTGCCCCAAGTGCAGCACCCCTGCCCCATCGCACACCGTCTGCCCCAATTGCGGCCACTACCAAGGCCGGGCGATGGTTGAAACCGAGGAGTAATCCGCGAGTTCCCCTCCCTTGCGGGAGGGGCTATGGAAGGGTGAGGCTAGGCTGTCGTGACCAAAACTGCCTTCCTATTTCCTGGTCAAGGTGCTCAGTCGGTCGGAATGGGTGCGGCACTGGCCGAGTCGCAGCCACGCGCTCGGGAGCTTTTCGCCCGCGCTGCCGACATTCTTGGCTACGATCTCTTGGACCTCTGCCTCAACGGTCCGTCGGAAAAACTCAACTCAACTGTTTACAGCCAGCCGGCGCTGTTCGTGTGCAGCTTGGCGGCGGTGGAACAGCTCAAACAAGATTCGCCCGAAGTGGTGCAGTCGTGCGCTGCCACCGCGGGACTGAGCCTCGGTGAATATACGGCACTCGTGTTTGCCGGCGCGATGAATTTCGATTCGGGCCTACGGGTGGTCCAAGTGCGTGGCCAAGCGATGCAAGACGCCGCCGATGCCGCGCCGAGTGGCATGGTGAGCGTGCTGGGCCTTGAACGCGAGCCTTTACAAAAGCTCGTCGATGAGGCACGGGGCGATGACGTGCTCGAGCTCGCCAATTTTCTGTGCCCCGGCAACATTGTGGTCTCCGGCAGCAAGGCCGCTTGTGAGCGGATCGCTCGAATCGCAGAAGCGGCCGGCGCGATGAAGGTGATTCCGCTGGCCGTTGCCGGGGCGTTTCACACGCCGCTGATGCAATCGGCGGTGGAACGCTTGAGCGCGGCGCTCGCCGACGTGGAAATCAAGGCGCCGCGCATTCCGGTGGTATCGAACGTCGATGCCCGTCCGCACGACGATCCCGCCGAAATTCGTGCGCTGCTGCAAAGACAGGTCGTGCAGCCGGTGCTGTGGGAGGATTCCATGCAATGGTTGCTCAAAGATTTTGGCATCGAGCAATGCTACGAAATCGGCCCCGGCCGTGTACTCAAAGGGCTGCTCAAACGCATCGACCGCAAGTTTCCGTGCGAAAGCGTTGAGGCGTAAATAGAGGCCGCTAAGCCGCAAGCGGCCGCTTGCGGCTTAGCGGCCAGAACTTTTTTTGGATGAAAAGTGAGAAACAATCATGTCTGAAACCACTTCACGCAGAATTCAAGTTGATCTCTCTGGTAAGACGGCCCTTGTGACAGGAGCGTCGCGGGGCATTGGCAAGTCGATTGCTCTCGCGCTCGCGGCTGCGGGAGCTAAGGTGGCACTCGTCGCCCGGAGTGAAGCGAAGCTCGCCGAGACCGCCGCCGAGATTACCGCGGCCGGCGGTACTGCCGCCGTCTATCCTTGCGACGTGACCGATTCCGCCGCCTCGGCGAAGGTGATCGAAACCATGGTCGCCGACTGGGGGCAAATCGATATCCTCGTGAACAATGCCGGCATCACCCGCGACACACTGATCCCCCGCATGAGCGACGAGGAATGGGACGATGTGATCGCCACCAATTTGCGAAGCGTGTTTCTGTTCACCCGGGCAGCAATTCAGGAAATGATGCGCAAACGCACCGGGCGGATCATCAACATTTCGAGCGTCTCGGGCATCATGGGGAATCCTGGGCAAGCGAATTACTCGGCCTCGAAGGCGGGGATCATCGGTTTCACGCAAACCGTGGCCCGCGAAATCGCCGGTCGCAAGGTGACTGTCAACGCGATCTGTCCCGGGTTCATTGCCACGGAAATGACCGACGCCCTTGGGCCGGCGGTGCAGGACGAAGTCAAAAAGCGGGTTCCCGCCAAGCGCCTCGGCGAGGCGGTGGAAGTCGCCGATGGCGTGCTCTTCCTATCGAGCGACTCGGCTTCCTACATAACGGGACAGATTTTAGTCATCGACGGCGGCTTAACTGCTTAGGAGAACAAGCTTTGCCGACGCCCTGGTCCCTCAAGCCGACCTAGACAGCCACCAGAAGAAACGCTATATCTTGACCACCTTCGCGAGTACGGTCTATTGTGAACCGTCGGCAAAGCTTTCCTCCGCAGAATCGCTGTGATAGCAAGCTATTTGTCTTTGATTAATAAAGTGGTCTCGCTGGAAACATAGAGAGTTACACGATATCAACGTTTGAAGTCGTTGCGGGTTTTGGGCGGTAACCTTCCCACGAAAGCGCGACTTCATTGTCATATTTCATTTACAGGGTTAAAGGAGGACCATCCAAGTGGCCTCAACATTGGAACGCGTTACAGACATCGTGGCGGAGCAATTGGGCGTCGACAAAGATAAGATTTCGCCCGAAACCTCGTTCGTGAACGACTTGGGTGCCGACTCGCTCGACACCGTGGAGTTGGTCATGGAACTCGA
>JBGTMM010000297.1:0-10880 GCA_041743635.1 Bythopirellula sp. | reverse complement strand
GAGTTGCTGCTCTTTTTGATAGGCTTGGCGCACGGATTGCTCGAGCATGCGTTGGACCATCGGTCCGAATTGTTCGTTGCTACCGCTCCCGAATCGTTTTCCGACATTCTGCCGATAGGAATGCAAATACTCTCGGATGACGGTGATTTGACTCTGCAAGTCGCCGATTCGCGGGTGGTTTGGGCCGTAAAACTTGGTGAGCGATTTTAATTCCAACTGAGCCGCCAAAAGTTGCTTCTGTTGGTCTTCGATGATGCTTAAATCTTCGGTGCTCATGCCCAGCGAGGAGAGGAGCAACTGCCGACCGACGGTTTCTTCCATGCCCACGAGATGTTGGTTGATGTCTTCGCCGCGCTGGAGCGCGGATTCCACGGAGGAAAGCGTCGCCTGCAATTCGAGCCGTCGTTCTTGGGCGTCCAAAAAGGATTCATTGAGTCGCAAGGCTTTCTGAATCGTGGGTTCGGTGACGTTATCATCGGAATTCGCGGCGAGATAGCCGACCTGCTGGCTGAAAGCCTGCAACTTGCTTTGCTTATCCGCCAGCTTGTCTTCCAGTTCCGCCCCTTTTCCCAGCAGGCTGTGCAAGGTGTCGCCGGCCGTGCCGCGATGTTTTTCTTCCACAAATTGCAGGTAGGAATTGATCACCGCCCGCACCACGGCCGCGGCAGCTTCGGGATTTTTCGATCGATAAGAAACATCGATGAAATTCGTTTTTCGAGTAACTCGAGCACTAAGATTTTTGGCTAACGTTTCAACCCATTCATGGATAGGCTTGCCGATCAGGTCGATGCGATATTTGGCGGGGAGTTGTTTAATGGCATTTTGCAGGACAATCGGGCTAGCCAGCAACTTTTGATGCGTGGCCATGGTGTCTTCCGACGTTTCATGGTCACCCACCGTGGACAGGTGATCCTGTTTCTGTTGGATGATGAGCAGTTCAGCAGTGGAGGCGTATTTGCGAGTGGCCAGCGTGTAATAAATCATTCCCAACAAGCAGTGAAAGAGAATCGCGGTGATAACCACTTGTTTACGCCGCCGAATCGTGGCGAGAAAACGTGCTAAAGCCGCGACAACGTCAACCGATGGTAAACCCTCGGAATCGGCTGCGGCTTGATTTTGTGGCATTGATGTCATGGCAAATGAATTTGTCGCGGCACCCTTGGCATGGCTGCGGGTTAGAATAAGTTGTTTCCGGTCACGCCAATCGTGAGATTGAAGAGGCTTTTGAACGTGTCGAACACGGCGGTAACCGGGGTCTGTTCGATGCTCACCAAATCTCCTTCGATCAAGATGAGATTCTCCTGACCATTGTATTTGGCTTGTTGCATACTGGCTTGAATGACCAAGGGTTGCGGTCTGCCTTTGATGGGGCGAACGACGTAGACCTTGTCGGCAACAATTGAGGAACTGCCGCCGGCGAGGGCAATCGCATCCAACATGCGAACATCTTCGGTGTGCGACAATTCAAATTGCCCCGGCAGTTTCACCAAACCCCCAACGTGAATGGTGCGCTTGGGTCGCGGCTTGATCATCACGACGTCGCGATCGTCAAGTCGATAGTCACTTTGTGCGCCTCTGGCGACGACCTGGGCAAGATCAATATGTTGAGTCACGGGGCCACCACTGAGCTGAGTATTCTGGTCTCCACCCAACAGCGGAGGACTCGCCGGGGACGGTCGTTCGGTTAGCGAGCTGTAAGCGGCCAGAGCGACGTCGCCGTCGCTTGGAGGTGGGGAAGTTTGTTGAGCCGGATTATTTTGTGCAAAGCGGGTGCGCTCGCTGTTGCGGGCATGTTGCCGAATAATTTCAACTTCGGTACCCGCTTCGTCTGTAAGCCCTCCCGCCATGGCAATGGCGCTGACCACGTCACTCGAATTACGGGGGACTTCCAATAGGCCAGGCTCTTTGACTGCTCCGAGCACGGTAATGTGATTGACGGCTTTCTTCTTGAGCTCGACCGTTACGTTCGGCTGCATGTAGATGCCGCGTTCCACGGCGACGGCGGCAATGCGCTGGCTGGCGTCGACGGGATCGAGATTGCCAACCTGCACTGGCCCAATCGGCGAGACATCGACCGAGCCATCTTTCGCCACTCTCACGGCAATCGGCCGTGCCGTTTCTTTGTCGCGGCCGGTGACAATCGTGACATCCAACAAATCATCGGGACCGACGAGTGAATTGTCATAGCCATTGCCTGTCATACGCGCCATGTTCACGCTAACGTCACCCGGATTGGGCCGCGCGCGGAATTCTTGTGGAAGACTCGAGGCACGAAAATTCGCTGAGCGGCAACCGAGCGCGGTCAGACTCATGACCAAAAGCGACAGCACGGCCATGATCCGCCTAGATTTTTGACGACGGCCTATGGTGCTTACATATTGCAAGAAGTGTTCATCGAGGGATTTATCACGCTGAGAAGGCATCAGGCTAGGGCCTCGAGAGTATCTTGCTCGGTAGGATTCTCAGTGGCCCGACACGCGAAACAGCGCGTGCGGGGGTGTTGCATTTCAAGCGAAAAGGGGCAACTGATGGCACGGGAAAGCGCAATTGCCCCAAACGGGAGGGTTGAAATACAAATTCCCAGCCGCTGCGGCAAGTCCGTTTTGCTTTCGTCGCGAATGCTAGAATATGCTAGCGAGAAACGTGTCTGTCACTTGAATGGAGCTATCAAGTCACGCGTTTGATCTGGACTTGTCATTTCTTGTTGACAGTTCTTATACTCCGCCCCCATAAGTGAGGCAGTTCAACCCGCAAGCGAACTTCCTCACGGTCTCAATTGAGGCGGTGATTTGACCATCGCTGCCATCGGCGCTCGGCATGGAAGTCGAGCGTGGCTGGATAAATCCGATCATGCATGTTGGGTTTCAAGTGTCGACGAGCCATACCGCTTCCCTAGACTCCGCACCGCAATTCGAACGAACTGCACCTACTAGCAGCGCGACGTCGGATGCTTTTAATATCGCACTGACAGTTGGCAGTCGCTTGGTATACGCGGCTTCTCAAGCGGCCGTGCTAGTGCTCATTGCCCGGCTTGGCGGCACCCAAGACACAGCCTTATTCATTTGGGCGATGGCCCTCACGGCGCCGGTGTTCATGTTCACCAATCTGAACCTTAGTGAACTGATCTCTACAGAGACAGCTCATGGATATCATGTCCGCGACTATTGGAGTGTGCGCTTGCTTAGCACCGCGGGAGGGTTAGCGATGCTTATGGCAATCGTCCCGCTCGTGGCACCCACGCACGAATGGTTAATCATAGCGGCTGTCGCGACGGGTAAAGCTTTGGAATCAATTAATGATCTAGTCCTCGGCGCATATCACCGATGCGATCGAGCTGACCGCGCCGCGATTTCATTAATTACCAGACGCGTTGGAGGTTGCCTTTGCCTCGCTGCCGTTCGTGCAATGACTTCGAACGTAATGGCCGGTGTGACGGGAATGATTCTCTTTCAGTTCTTGTCGCTAGTCATTTATGATGCGCCCTACATCGGCCAATTTGGAAACCGGAACATGCTCAACACTAGGACGAGCGTTGTTTCCATTATGCGAATGGCATTTCCATTGGGCGTTGTAGCCTGTTTGACGTCGCTTTCGCTCAACGTTCCGCGTTATACGGTCCATGGACATCTCGACGATCACTCACTCGCGGCGTTCGGATGCTGTGCCAGCTTTTTGCAGGTATTTTCGCTCGTCGGCGTGGCGACGCAACTGGCCCTAAGTCCGCGGATCGCCTCGCAAAACGCCCACAGCCGGCGATTGATGAATGCCATGCTGTGGCGCAACGTCGCTGGGGTGGCATGCATTGGGACTCTAGTAGCAATTGCCGCCCATGTGTGGGGCCCGATGGTGCTGGCAACCACCTATGGGCAACAGTTTGTGGATTTTGGACCGGTGCTGACATGGCTGATGGTTGCCGGCGTATTTTCCGCCGCCAAAGGATTTCTGGCGACGGGTCTGACCGCCACTCGTAGCACATTATCGCAGGCATCGTTTGCCGCAGCGCAGTTCGCATGCTCCGCGGTCGGCTGCCTGTGGTTAGTTCCGCGGCACGGCGTCATCGCCGCCGCGTGGGTCGTGGCGGCAAGTTCTGCCGTGTCATTTGCGCTGCACGCAATCTGGACGGTAGCGACGGCACGGGAGGCGACCGCAACATGACACTTTGGCTCATTGCCGCGATGACTCTCATCGCGTTCGTCATGCTGAACGCTTGGTTCTCCGAGCGCCGCATTACGCTCTCTCGGACTGGCGACGTCTTCATGCTCACTTGGTTTTATTATGGATTCGCCGTTGCGATCGACATCCTGATGGGTTTAGAGATTCAGCGGGTACCTGGGATGACGAACTTCTCCGATGACGCTTCGCGGCGGCTTCTCATTGAAGTCTTGGGATACTACTTGATGTGCGGAGCCGCGTTTTGCGTCGCCTACGCTTGCATTGGAACAAGCCGGAGGACGCTGCCTACGACAAGGCCCGTCGTTTTGCCGCCTGTTTCACTGATCATTATCGCACACGTCGTGTTGCTCTCGCTTCAAGTACGCTTCGATTATCTCAATCTTACGCGATCAGAACGAATTCTGCTTATTGCCGACTCACTGCCGCTCCGCCTCTTGATGCTCTCCGACTCATTGTTGCGCGCCATGGACCTTGTCATCATTATTCTCAGCACCCAAAAGAAGCACGTTGTGGTTACCACCGTCGCGGCACTTTGTCTTGGTTTGGCTAGCGGTGGCCGAATGGAGTTAATGTCGGTTGCTCTCATCTTGCTGCTAAAATATCGCATGTCGTGCGGACGTTTGCGATTCGCCGCGGCCATCGTTGCCCTGCTTGGCGCCTTCGCTGGTTGGAAGTCGATACATCAATACGCTTCCGCGCAACTCAACGGAACTGAAGCGGGGCACGACACGTGGGAGTATACGAGTACGAGTTTGTCTGGAATTGAAAGTTACGCCTCTTCACTTGTAGCGGTCACGGCGGTGGAAGGAGAGTGCCCCTACTATTACGGAAAGACGTACACTTATGACGTACTCCAGGCGGCCCTGCCAGGAGAGTGGCGAGACACGAGGTTTCTGCCACTCTCGCAAGCATTCGACTGGGATTACCTGCCACACCTGGCTGAGCAAGGCATCAGCATGGCCTTTTCGGCCATCGCCGAAGCCTGGTTGAACTTCGGGGTAGTCGGCCCCATTCTACTGGGCCTTGCATTCGGTGTTGCAGCTAAAGTGATCGACTCTGGACGCAGGGGGGTCGTGTTCTACGTGTTCGCGCTCATGACGTTTCGTCTGTTCCGTAGCGATTTTGCATCGTTATGCAAGAACTGGATCGTCATCTATGGGGGCGCCATGTGCGCATGCTTTTTGGCGTGCATGCTCCTGACACATCTGCTCGACAGCCGGCGACGCAACCAACGTGCAGTGCGCCGACTTTTGCAACCATCGTCCGTCAGTCGGCAAACTGTTATGAAAAGTCAATCCCGTAGTTCCCAGGTTTCGAATCATGCAATATGAAGAATCTTCCCGCCGTGACAGCTCTCCACGAATCCTTCACTTAGTTCATGGACTTGACGTCGGCGGCATCGAAAAGTGGTTGTTGGCGGCGCTTCAGCATATGCCACGCGATGAATTTGCCATGGACATCTGCTATAAGGGTCCGCGAGAGGGCGACTTGGCGGCCGAAGCGCGCGCGGCCGGTGCGCGATTGTGGGCTTGCCCCCTCACCCCCACGGTCATGCCCTTTGTGCAGCGCTTGAAAACGATCCTTGTTCGCGGCAAGTACTCTCTCCTCCACGTACATACGGGGGCGCACAGTGGGCCGGCGGTCTATGCGGCGAACGCCGTCGGTATACCAGTAGTTGCAACCTTCCATAACGCGGATCAACGGCCACAAACACCGCTGACTCGCCTGCCTGGGATACGCGATGCGCGAGCGGTCTATGCGCGCTGGAGCATTCGCCACGCGCTCCAAAACTCCACGGTTTCCAATGGCGTGTCCCAAGGCGTCGTCGAGGCGGTGACCAAGACGGCCGGTCTGACGCAGTCCCAGTGTCAGGTATTCCACCTCGGCTCGGCGCGTCCACTACAAGTCTCCCACGAACGTACAGTTACGTATCGAAAAGAACTTAGGTTGCATCCCGATACGCAGGGAATCCTTCACGTGGGAAGTCTTCGAGACGAAAAGAATCATGCCGGGCTGCTCGAAGTTTTTCGTAAAGTGATTGACATTGTCCCCGACGTGGCGTTGCTACTGGTGGGCGAGGGGCCGCTGCGACCTGCCATTCAGAAGCAAATTCATCGACTGGCACTCGACAAGTCCGTTCGCCTGTTGGGCAAAAGGCAAGATGCAACGGAGCTAATGCAACTTGGCGACGTGTTCCTCTTTCCGTCGCTTAGTGAAGGGCTCAGCGTAGCGATGATGGAAGCCGCCGCGGTGGGATTGCCGATTGTCGCCTCGGACATTCCCGGCAATCGCGAAGCGACCTCAGGAGGTACTTCCGCACGATTGCACGACCTGGCCGACATCGACGGTATGGCGGCATCCGTCGTTGATCTCCTTCATAGTCCCAGCAGAAGGCAACACCTGGCTGAGCTTGGTCGCGAAGTTTATGAACGAACTTTCTCAATCGAGGCTTCGGTCGGTCGACTCATGACGCTGTACCATGCGGTGCTGCGAACGAGTGAGCGAACCTGCGTCGCCAATCGGATTTCCGCGTAACTAAGGAGAAGGTCTGTCGATGCACGCCTTAACTATCAAAAATCGAAACAGCCCCAGATCGCGTGGGAATCACCTTACCCGCTTGTGCTATGTGGTTACGAATTCATGGGCGACAAGTTATCTAGCGGGCCAGCTCGCCTACTTGCGCTCGCAGGGTTTCGAGGTCACATTGATCACATCACCTGGAAAGGAGCTAGACGCCTTCCAGCGAAAGGAAGGCGTTGAGTCGGTGCGAGTGCCGATCGAGCGAAGTATTCGTCCTTGGCGAGACTTTTGTTCCCTTGTTCGTCTGTTTCGTGCCTTTCGATCCTTGCGGCCGCAAATTGTCAATGCGGGAACACCCAAGGCGGGATTGCTGGGCATGTTGGCCGCTTGGGCGGCGCGCGTACCGGTGCGGATCTATGTCGTCCACGGCTTGCGGCTGGAAACGACCAGAGGCCTCAAGCGGCGTATCCTCGCCATGACCGAACGAATAGCGTCGGCCTGTGCGCACCGGGTCATTTGCGTGAGCCAGAGCCTGGCCGATCAATACATCCAACTTGGTTTAGCTGACCGCCGGAAGGTGATCGTACTTGGAGCCGGTTCGGCGAACGGAGTCGACGCGGCGGAACTCGCACCTACCCCCAGGCGAATCATCCAAGCGCATCAAATTCGAGAGCAGTTTGGAATCTCACCCGAGGAGCCGGTCATCGGTTACGTGGGCCGGCTGGCGCGCGACAAGGGAATCGCCGACTTGGTGCAAGCTTTCGCCGCGGTCAGTAGTCGCATTCCCACGGCGTGGCTTTTGCTCGTGGGCGATTTCGACAAAGCAGACGCGCTCGATGAAGCAACTACTGCGTCTATCCGTTCGCATCCACGAATCGTAAAGACCGGGTTTATTGATGGTGTGGCGCCCTACTATCACGCAATGAATGTGGTGGCACTTCCATCGTTCCGCGAAGGATTTCCGACCGTAATCCTTGAAGCCCAAGCGGCTGGCTTACCAACCGTCGGATACCAAGCGACAGGCGTTGTGGACGCAATTCTCGATGGCGTGACAGGACGATTGGTTCCTATTGGCGCCGTGGAGCAACTGGCCGCCGCGCTGCTTGAGTATCTTCACGACCCTAAGCTTGCGGCGGCACATGGGGCGAGTGGACAAGGCCGCGCCAAGAGCGAATTTTCGAACCAGCGCATTTGGAATGCGCTTCTCGAGGAGTACCACAAACTGCTCGGTTGGGCCGATTTCAAATGGGCCGGTGTCAGACCCCATTCCCGCGTTGAGCCGCCCGGCGCGCGGGCTGCCTGAAGCGGCAACATTTCAGTACCGAGCAATGGAGTTAATCATGAATTGTGAAGCCGTCGGTCCAACAGTTCTGGTGACGGGCGCTACCGGCTTTTTGGGATCAGCCATCGCTCGGCAGTTGAGCAAAACAAGCTGCCGCGTGCGGACGTCCGGTCGACGCCTGCCGCCAGTCGATTTGCCCAACTATTGTGACGCGGACATTTGCGACCAGTCAGCCGTTTCGCGGCTAGTCGCCGATGCCGACGTCGTTATTCACTCCGCAGGGCTTGCTCACCAACATCGAACTTCGGCCTCTGATCCGACGCGGTTCTTTGATGCCAATGTTTCCGGCACGGAGAGCGTGGTCCGCGCGGCCGCGGCCGCTGGTTGTCGGCGATTCGTCCACATAAGCTCCGTAGCCGTCTATGGTTCTGGCTGGCCAGCGAAGACTGAGGAGGCCGTCTGCTTTCCGGAAGGTGCCTATGCGCAAAGTAAGTTCGAGGGGGAGCAAATTGCCGCCGAGATCGCTGCATCTGCCGGTATGGAATTGATCATCCTCCGCATGGCGACATTATACGGCGAGAATGATCCCGGCAATGTCGGGCGATTGTTGAAGTTGCTCGACCGGCATCGATTTATTTGGGTTGGGCGCGCCGAGAACCGAAAAAGCCTCATCCACGTTGACGACGCGGCTCGCGCCTGCGTCATCGCAGCGCGTACGGGAGACTTGCAGCACGGGGGTACGTACAACGTCTCTGGAGAGCCATGCACGATGCACACAGTTGTTTCAACGCTTGCCACCAACCTTGGTCGCCGAGAGCCCTCTCTGCGTCTACCGCCAGGCCTTCCGCTCATGGCAACGGCCATAGCGGCTAAGATTCCGGGGATGGCGCGTCGAGCGCAATGTGTCCACTCTGCGCTAAAGAAGTGGCTTTCGGACGAAGTATATGACGGCGTGCAGTTCCGCAAGACATTCGGCTGGAGCCCTGAGATTTCGCTCCACGAGGGTCTTGCTCGCCAAGCAGCATGCTACCTCCGCATAAAGAAAGATTCATTAATTATACTTGATCCAAACAACAGTGGCGTTCAAATGACCGGCAAACGCGCCGCATGAGTTAATTCTTCTTTTACCCATGGGTAACTTTTAGCGATGAAAAGAACCGTTGATGTCATGTTGGCCGCTATTCTCTTAGCGGTGTTTGTTCTGCCAATGCTTGCTGTAGCGCTGCTCATCAAATTGACTTCGCACGGGCCAGTCTTCAATCGATCGAGACGCATTGGAAAGGATCGAGTTCCATTTACAATGCCTAAGTTCCGAACCATGCGCACGGACACGCCGCAATTGGCGACGCATTTGCTCCCAGACCCAGAGCGATGGATTACTCCGGTCGGAGTTTGGTTGCGCAGGACGAGCCTAGACGAGGTACCACAACTTTGGAGCATCATTAAAGGAGATATGAGCTTCGTTGGACCTCGCCCAGCGCTGTTCAATCAACACGACTTGATCGAGCAACGATCGGCGCGCGGCATCGACCAGTTGCTACCCGGGCTCACGGGTTGGGCTCAGATCAATGGCCGTGATTGCCTGAGCATCGACGAAAAAGTCGCTAAGGACGAATACTACCTGAAGCACAGATCGCTTCGTTTGGATGCCTGGATCATCCTCCGTACGCTTGTTAAAGCGATGCGCGGCGACGATGTCGTGGAGACCGGTCCAAAGACCAAATTCGAGAAGCGGGTGGCATAGCTGGTTGGCTCAGACTGCATCAATCGCGCTAGTTCCATTGACCAGCGAGTTCAAAGATGTAATCAACGACCTGCATATCGACGGTGTTGTTGCCGCCGTTGGTAAGTTGGGCGGTGATTTGCTTAAAATTGCGCGCCTGGTTGTAAAATCCCTGGCCGCTCAAGTAGGCACCCCACGCTCTTGCCATGATGTAATCGTCACCCGTTGAATCGTGTAGTACGGCCTCGTCATTACCGCCAGTCGTTCCTTGGGCAGTCACCCAGTTGAATCCGCGGGCATCGTTGAAGTAGCCGGCACCATACATGACGGCCCGGTTTGACCAAGCCTCGAACACATCGTCGCGGTCCGAGCCGTAGAACACGGCCTGATCGTTGCCGCCCGGGGTCGCATAGGCGGTGATGCGGCCAAATCCGTGAGCGTCGTTAAAGTAGCCATAGCCGTACATGTTGGCCCGGTTGAAGCAGGCCACGAACAAATCGTCGCGATCCGAGCCATAGAACACGGCCTGATCGTTGCCGCCCGCGGTCGCGTAGGCGGTGATGTGACCAAATCCGTGAGCGTCGTTGAAGTAGCCGCTGCCGTACATATTGGCCCGGGTGAAGCAGGCCGCAAACACGTCGTCGCGGTCCGAGCCATAGAACACGGCCTGATCGTTGCCGCCCGCAGTCGCATAGGCGGTGATGGAACCAAATCCGTGAGCATCGTTGAAATAGCCGCTGCCATACATGTTGGCCCGGGTGAAGCAGGCCGCGAACACGTCGTTTCCCGCCGTGTCGTAGAACACGGCCTGATCATTGCCACCGCCGCCGTAGACGACGATGTTTTCCACGGACGTGGCTTGTGTAGTCAGGCCTGTCGCGACCACGCTCAATTGGCCAACACTAAAGGTCGCCGTCTCATCGCCACTTGTTCCCGTCATGGTGATCGAATCGCTACCCGCCCCGCCGTTGAAATTAATGGCGTTCACTGCGATCGAGGCGAAATCGTGCGTTACGCCGTTGACCGTGACTTGGTGGGTGCTGCCGGCCGTGAAACTGAATGTATCGTTGGCGCTCGTGCCCGCGACGTTTACCGTCGTGCCGCTCACGGAAACGAGATTGCTGAGGCGATAATCGCAGTCGGAATTTGTTCCCAGGACGCAGAGAAAAAACTGTTGCCCCG
>JBGTMM010000296.1:0-1908 GCA_041743635.1 Bythopirellula sp. | reverse complement strand
GGCGAAGTATTCCTTGTGGTTGCTCAGGGCGTAGTGCCGCACCTTGGCTCCGGTGAAGAGCAGCACTTCGTCGTAGATGCCTTTCTCCTTCGCATCGTTGAACGCGGCGACGATTTCCGGCTCGTCGAAGCTCAGCACCTGGTCGTGATACGAGTGCGCCAACTCGTGCAGCACCACGTACGGATGCTTGGCCCACATGTGCCGGTCGTAAAGCTGCCGGGCCCGCGGGATGTGCACGTGCTTGACCAGCCGCGGATCGTGCCCGTTGGCCACCAGCCAGCCGCGGTCGGGATGGTACTGCATGTTGCCCAGCTTCGGATTGTCCAAGTCGATCCAAATCCGCAGCTTCTGCAATTGAGCCAACCGGTCTTCGGGCACGATGTACTTCACGCGCTGCAAATGATTCGCCAGCGCCTCGAACGCCTTGGAGGCAACCTCGGCATGTTCCTCGGCCAGCAACTGCGGATCGACCGCAATTGTCCAGCCTTCGACTTGCTTCTCGACCGGATCATAAAACCGCGGCGGCTCATCGGCTTGCAACGGCACGGGCAAGAACGTCGTCAAACAAACAACAAACAGAACGCCGTGAAGTTTGGATTTCATGATGCAACTTCTTTCCGTATCATTGATCGAATCGATGGCACCGTTCCAGCCTGGAAATCATTCCCCGGGCGGAGCCTAGCCGAGAGTGTACAAGCATTGCCTTCAATAAGACACCGGGGGCACGAAATGATAGAGCACAAAATGATCCCAACGATCCTCTTGATTCAACAGGCGGTTCGTTGGAGAATTGACGCGTGCTCGACGTCGGTTGCCTGCGCTGGCGAAGAGAATCTAGCTTAGCCACTCGCCAATTCCCATGTTGTCGGAAATCGGGCCGCTACATCTCGCTTTCATCGCAACCGTGGCGGCGGTCATTGGGGCATTTGTCGGGAAGCGGCTGATCTCGCGCGGGCGTCATCCCTCGCGTCGCCACGTTGCTCAAGCCTTCGCCATTCCCGTTTTTCTAACACTAGTTGTGGTAGTCGTGCGCGTTGGTCGCCTAACAGCAGATCCTCCGCGCGAACTCGAAGCATACATTCTGGTTATTGCGATTCTGTCCAGTGTCGTGATTGCCTTTCCCTACTTGGTGGCTATTGACTTCGTATTTCACCGTCGCGTTAGTCTGCAGTTTGGATTGCGTGGATTGCTACTCGCGATGTCGGCCGTCTGCGTAGCTGCGGCGGTATTTTCCTATGTCGAATGGCAAACCGTCGTACATATCCTTGTCATCGTGGCTGTGTGGATCAACTGGATCGTCGTGGCGGTTTTGATTGTTGGCACGCTTGACGGTCGTGGGCCAACACGCGCCGGTTCGATCGGTTCTCTAGTGCCAACGGCGGCCTTTGGATTTACGACTTTATTCACCGATCCGTTTACGCGAAACGAATCGCAGGCACTCCGGCTTCTTATCATTGCGTACTTAACGGCGCTCTTCGCGTATCGCGTCTGCCTTTGGCGTCATCGGAAGTTGTCGGATTAGCTCTGCGTGATAATTCGGATTTTCCAGGCGAGTGGGCAGTACTTTGCTCTCTGGCGAGCGTTAAAATGGTGCTGGCCGGCTGCGGATTTGCTATACTTGAACTAACTGAAGTTCGTCGCCCAGCCGCGATTTCCACCCGCCCGCCGACTCATTGCGAGAGCGATCTATGCCCAGTCACTGGCCCCAACTGCAACCAACGCGACGTCAGTTTCTGTCGGCGGCCGGGGGCGGGCTGGGGATGATGGCGCTGGCGTCGCTGATGGCCGATGAGGCGAGCGCGGCGCCGCGGGGGTTTAAGAAGAATCCGCTGGCCGCCAAGCCGCCGCATTTTCCGGCGCGGGCCAAGCGCGTGGTCTGGCTGTTCATGCACGGCGGGCCGAGCCACG
>JBGTMM010000295.1:0-2413 GCA_041743635.1 Bythopirellula sp. | reverse complement strand
GTTGGGACTGCAAATGACTCCACTCCGCAAGTCGCACGGCTCGTTGGGGACGCTCCAGTGGAACGTATCGCTGTCGTTGAAAAAGGTGATCGTCGAAATGTGTCCCAGCTCGCGCGGTTCGACGTCGAGCGCGGCGATGGTTTCGCAAAACGTGAGCCGACCCGACCCGCGCACCGTCACTCTCTGGCCGTCGTCGCAGAGCCGCATCGTTTCGTGCCAACCGGCCGAGGAGAGCACGCGGCGACCTTCCAGTCGCTCGCCGCTGTCCAAAATGACGCCGCGCACTTGACCCTCCTCGACGATGATTTCCTTCACGCCGGCCCGCAATTTTAGCTCTCCGCCCAGGCCACGGAACTTTCGCACCAGTTGTTTGAGAATCAACCGCACGCCGGCTTGCGGTCGGCCTAGTCCTTCGAGAAATATACTACGAAACATGATCGAGAATTGGCCCCAATCCATGTCGTGCTCGCGGGCCGAGCCGTAAAACATCAGAGGGCAAAACAGCATTTCCAATAGCAGGGGATCACGAATAAATTCCGCAACTTTTTCGCGCGCGGAAATCGCCTGATGCGATTCGTTGAGATCATCGTATTCAACGATGGCCGCGATGAGCCGGTCGAAGTTGCCGCGCTCCGTGGGAAACTCTTGAGCGACCTGCGACCGCAATAAGTCGATGTCGTTATCAAACCGCAATCGCACGCCGGGGAACACAATGTCGGACCCCAACTGCGGCGAAATTTGTAGTTCGTCCCATGAGATCCGCAACTGACGCAAGAGCCGGGCGAGCGGCCCCTTTTTCGTCCCCTTGGGCGTGATGTTGGTGAGCGCGTGCAGACCCACGTCGTAATCGCGGCCCCGCAAACGATAGAACGAATTCAACCCGCCGATGGTCGTGTGCCGTTCCAGAATGCACACGCTTTGATCGTAATAGGCCAGTCGAATCCCCGCCGCCAAACCCGACATCCCCGCGCCGATGATGATGGTATCGTACATGGGGGCAGTCGAGTGTCCAGAGACTAGAGTCCAGAGCCGGATAGCTTCTGGCTCTTGTCTCTTGGCTTTCCGCTCTAGACTTTCTGAATGTCTTTCATCAACGGCGTGAGATAGGCCACGGTCGAGTTCATGCTCGCCAAATTTAAGTAATCGTCCTCGGGAATTTGCACGCGATGTCGCTTGCGCAGCTCCATCACAATGTCGAGGAAGTCCATGCTGTCGAGTTCCAACTGCTCGCGAAAGTTCACCTCGTCATCGAGTTGCGACAAGTCCTCGTCGGGAGCGATTGACTTCAGGATTTCCAGGACTTCTTCTCTAATTTCTGCGTTTGTCATACGAAATGCTCGCTTAGATTTATTGCTGCTCAGATTTTCTTAATGATTACTGCCGAATTGATTCCCAACATGCCGAACGAGTTGTTGAGAATATAATTGACCTCCTGCTTGCTCCGCGGCTCGCCCAGGACCAGTCCCGGCAGCTCGCACTCCGGATCAAGATTGTCCACATTAATCGTGTGATGGCACAGGCCATCCTCGAACGCGGGCAGATTGCCGGCGAGTTCCAGCGAACCCGCCGCTCCCATCGCGTGGCCGATGAAGCTCTTCGTGTTGTTGATCAGCGTTCTCTTCGACTTGCCAAATACGGTCCGCAAGGCCACGCATTCTTGAATATCGCCACTGGTGGTAGCCGTGGCATGGGTGCTGACGATGTCGATGTCTTCGGCATTGAGTCGCGCGCGTTTGAGCGCTAAATTCATGCACCGTGATTGTTGCTCGGGATTGGGCAGCACGAAATCGCTCGCGTCGCTGGTCATGGCGTGGCCGACCAACTCGCCGTAAATCTTGGCCCCGCGTTTGGCGGCGTCGCTGTAGCGCTCGAGCGTGAACAGACAGCCACCTTCGGAAACGACAATGCCGTTGCGGTCGCGGTCAAATGGTCGGCTGGCCCGCGTGGGATCGTCGTTCGCGGCAAGTGCCCCCTGGCTGGCAAAGCCGGCAAAGATGCCGAAGGTGCGAATGCTTTCCGACACGCCCCCCGCGATGGCGAAATCACATTCGTCCAAGAGCAGCATTTGCGCGCCTTGAATCAGACCCGCGTTCCCCGCCGCGCAGGCCGCACCGATCGTGTAGTGCGGGCCGGTGATCCCCATGTTCAGCGTGAGTTCGCCTGCGGGGTTGTTCGCCCCGGTGCGGGGAGTGTGATGATGCGACCACACTTTCGTGTCGTAATCGAACGCCTTGATCTCGTTGATTTCATTTTCTGTCTCGACGTTGCCATGCTCGGTCACGCCGATGTAGACCCCCACGCGCTCGCGGTTGATCTTGTCCCACTCGATGCCCGAGTTAGCAACCGCTTCGTTGGCACAGTAGATCGACACGCTGCCGGCCCGCGTCCCCCGGCGCAGCTCTTTCCGCTTCTG
>JBGTMM010000294.1:0-2684 GCA_041743635.1 Bythopirellula sp. | reverse complement strand
TCATACCACAACCAGGATCAAACGCGCCACAGCCGGGGTCGCACATGCTCGATTCGCATTGGCAACCCCCCATTTGGTCGTGATGCGGTACGAGCGTGGGATCGCCCATTGGCATCGAATCCATGTAAACAGGCTCTTCCCAATTTTCGGCCTCAGTATGGAGCTCCACCTCTTCGCCTTGAGCGCGGCGGACGCGCGCGTCTCGTTTGACAACGGGTTTTTTGGCAACTTGCGGAGCAGAAATGGGGACAGCAGGTTTCTCCGCTTGGGTCTTCGCAGCCATTTTTCTCACAGCAGGCTGCTTGGCGACCGGTACAGGAACCGGCCGAGCGACAACTTGCTTTGCAGGTCGCCCGACAGCTTGCGCAGGGGCGCGGAACTGCTGTTGCGAAATCGCATTGGTATCTTCACCACCGCGACCGGGACGTTGAAAGTGCAAGGGATTGTCTGCACCTATCGCGCTAGCGCTGCAAAGCGGCGTGGCCACTAAAAACGTAGTCAAGAAGCCGGTGGAGAGAAGTTTTACGCTCGATAGTCGGGAGCTCATCATGACGCGCCTCTCAAGCCACCATCGCGAAGTTTTCGACGATGGTTTTGCCTTGGAGATCGACGCAACCCGGCGGGACTTGGTTGAAGGAGTTCAACGCTGTCAGCGCAAATTGCGTCTCGGTAGCCCCCCCGAGAACAAAACGTCTACTGAGGTTATCGGCCCCTCAAAGTTGGGTCTTTCAGAAAACTTCATACAATCGGCAAACTTTTTCAGCAGCATTGCCAGCAGTACTCAACTTCGATCGCGTGAACTGCGAATATGTGAAAAACTACAGGTTTTAGTGACTTAACAAACTGTCATAACTGTAAAATTTCGGGCAAATTTCTAGCTATTTTCGATTGAGTTGGGATTTGAATTCGCACTGTTCTTGGCGCTTAAATCGTTTGCTATCAATAGTTTGTGAAGACTCCAAGAAGCACGGCCAATTAAAGCAGAGACCTCTCGGAAATGTAAGCCGATGTTGCCTGCATCGAAATCGGAGTCGATACTAAAGGTAGAAGCAGTGCGATCAATGCCAATGGTCGTGCTACGCTTGAGGGCAACGCCAGACGACATGCCCCACAGGATAGAGAATTCTCCACGCTCTTTGCCAACCTTCATTTAGGCACGCCCACTCGCAAGTAAGCCAGGGCTCGTTGAGTCTACCAGCAAAGCTTACTTGTCTCGCGTTATTCGGCACCACAAATTTCAAGTGCCGATTCCCCGCCTTAGCCACCAGTGCATCACGCATTTGATGGCTGATCACACGCTACTCCCCTCTCGTGTGAAATTTTCGTGAGAGCCTCGAGAAAGAACGCGTCTCTAAGTGATTGCGCAAGGAAGCGCCGACGAGTTGAACAAAGTGCGACTGAAAAACACATACTGATCAAGGAGACGAACGTCCCCGCTGTCTATTTATTCACTTTTTTAACCCCTATTTCCCCAAGCATCTGAGAGTATTCGCGCGACGCCGACCTCGGGCAACCGAGAACGACCGTCACGTCCAGGAGCATTACGATGGTCAATGGAAGTGAAATCATCTCGATTATTTCCGAGCGCCAGGACCGCGATCAATTCCGTCGCAAGAATTGGATCGGTACCTTTGAAGAGTATCTCGATATTGTCCGCCGGAATCCCAAGGTGACGCGGACGGCTTACCAGCGCATCTACGACATGATCCTCTCCTACGGGGTGGACGTCGTGAACAAGGGGCGGGAGAAGGAGCATCACTATCACTTTTTCGACGACCCCACAAACGACGGTCATGACGCCGTTTACGGCCTGCGGGGGCCACTCCATCTTTTGGTGAGTGCCCTAAAAAGCGCCGCCTACGAATACGGCATCGAAAAGCGGGTATTGCTGCTCCATGGTCCCGTGGGCAGCAGCAAGAGCACCATCGTGCGGCTTTTGAAGCAAGGGTTGCAGCGTTACAGCGAAACCGACGACGGGGCTTTGTTTACTTTGGGCTGGGTGAACGAAGAAGATCCCGAGGATGTGCATTGGTGCCCCATGAACGAGGAGCCGCTGCACTTGATTCCCGAGCGCTTTCGCGATGACGTGGCGGCGAGCCTCAATGAAGGCAAAAAGGAAAGCGACCTCGAGGTGCGCATTCGCGGGGAACTCGATCCGTATTGTCGGTTCATGTACCAGCAGCGGCTCAAAAAATATGACGGCGACTGGACCCGCGTGATTCAAGATATCCGCGTGAAGCGGGTGATCTTAAGCGAGAAAGACCGCGTCGGCATCGGCACCTTCCAACCGAAGGACGAGAAGAACCAGGACGCCACGGAGCTTACCGGCGACATCAACTATCGCAAAATCGCCGTCTACGGCAGCGATAGCGATCCGCGGGCGTTTAACTTCGATGGTGAATTCAACGTGGCTAATCGCGGGATTATCGAGTTTGTGGAAGTGCTGAAGCTGGATGTGGCGTTCCTTTACGATCTGCTCGGCGCGAGCCAGGAACACCGCATCAAGCCGAAGAAATTCGCGCAGACCGACATCGACGAGGTGATCATTGGCCACACGAACGAGCCGGAATATCGTCGGCTGAAGAACAACGAGTTCATGGAAGCACTGCGTGACCGAACGGTGAAGATCGACATTCCCTACGTAACCACGCTGGAGCACGAGAAGAAAATTTACGAAAAGGATT
>JBGTMM010000293.1:0-3526 GCA_041743635.1 Bythopirellula sp. | reverse complement strand
TCGATTTTCGCTTGCTGCGGCAGGAAAAGCCCGCCGAGCACATTATTTCTCACGGCGACACCCTGGGCGTGTATGTCCGCGACGAGATCGACAACTCCGCCGAGATTGCGTTGGTTCATTATCCGATTGGCCCAGAGAATTCAAACATCGAAGGCCCCGCCGTGGGCCATCCTTTCAAGGTCACCGAGGACGGAACCGTGGTGCTGCCCGACGTGGCTCCCATTTCCATCAGCGGCATGACCGTGGCCCAGGCGACCGAGGCTGTGCGGGCAGCCTATGTGGACATTGAAATCGTTAAGGCCGATCGCAACTCGGTGTCGGTGAGTTTGGTAAAGCCCCGCACAATTGAAGTAATGGTGCTGCGTGAAGACACCGGCGGAGGCATTCCCGTTTGGAAGCCCCGCGACGGCCAAGCCATTTCACGACGCGGCAGCGCCGAGGTGGTAACTTTGCCCGCCTTTGAAAATGATGTGCTCCACGCCCTCACGGCCAGCGGGGGATTACCCGGCATTGATGGCTTCAACGAAGTGTGGGTTCTGCGCGGCGGTGGGTTGGCCAGTCAGGTGACGATTGAAAACATTCGCGAGCGGATCGAGAGCGAACCGTTGACTTTGGAAATGGTGCAAACCATGGCGGGCGCGGCGCCGCTGTTGAGGATTCCCTTGCGAGTGGGCCCGTGCGAGGAACTCGAGTTCGGCCCGCAAGACGTGATACTCGAGGAAGGCGATATTCTGTTTATCCCTTCGCGCGAAACGGAATACTTTTTGACCGGCGGCTTGCTGCAGGGCGGCATGTATGCGTTGCCGAGGGATTACGACGTCGACATCTTCGCCGCGATTGCCATCGCCAATGGCAACGCCTTGGGACCCGCGGGCATCAATGCCCCGGCGACGAATTTCAACATCAAGCCGGGGGCAGTCATTCCTCCCTCGCGCGCGATTGTGGTCCGAACCATCGGCAGCCAACAGATCAAGATCGACGTGGATTTGAAACGCGCCCTCGACGATCCCAAGGAACGCCTCGTTATTCAGCCGCGCGACCTGATCTTGCTCAAATATCGCCCGGCCGAGTTCATGGGCAATCTGGGTTTGAACATCGTGACGTTCAACTTCAGTATCCCGAACGGTGATTTCTAAAGCAGCCATTTAGCGGCGGGACTTGTCCCGCTCTTCTTTTCTGGATGACAGCCTACTGCGAGCGGCGGGGCTAAATACTCCGGTTCGATGACTTAACAGTTGACAACCGCCCGTCAGCGGAAAACACTGGAGACTCATTGATTGTCCCCAAAATCGGGTCTCCCCGCGGAAATGAGTCATTCATGAATCGAGCGTTTATCACCGGTTGTGGCGGCATGTTGGGGGAGGCCGTCTATCCCTATTTTGTCCAGCGTTATGACAAAGTCTTGGCGACCGACAAGGCACCCTCGAGCGCTTGGTGCGGCAAGTTGGACATTCGCGCTGCCGAAGAAGTTCGCAAAATCATTACCGAATTCAAGCCGGAGTTGATCCTGCATCTGGCCGCGGAAACCGATCTCGAGTTCTGCGAAGGGAGTCCCGAAATCGCCGAGGCGACCAACGTTACCGGCACTCGGAACGTCGCCGAGTTGGCCGAGAAAATCGGCGCGACGCTCGTTTACATCAGCACGGCAGGGGTCTTCGACGGCGAGAAAGAGGGCTTCTACACCGAAGAGGACGAACCCAACCCGATCATGGTGTACGGCGACACCAAATTTCGCGGCGAAAAAGTGGTTCGCGAAGTTTGCACCAAGCACTACGTGGTGCGTGCCGGTTGGATGGTTGGCGGCGGGCCGGCGAAAGACCATAAATTCGTCAGCAAGATTCTGGATCAGATACTCTCCGGACAAAAGACTCTGCACGTCGTCACGGATCGCTTGGGCACGCCAACCTACACCTATGACTTTGCGATGAACTTGTTTCAGTTGCTGGAAACTAAGGCCTACGGCACCTATCACATGGTCTGCGAAGGGGCGGGAAGCCGCCACGACGTGGCCCTTGAACTCGTGCGGATTTGTAAGCAACACGACGTTGTCGTGGAGCCAGTCACTTCCGAGTACTTTAAGGACGTGTATTTTGCTCCGCGGCCGGTCTCGGAAATGATGATTAACGCCAATTTGGAAAAGCTGGGCATCAACTTCATGCGGCCGTGGCGGGCGGCCTTGGAAGAATACGTGAGCACCCATTACGCGACGCAGTTGCAAAAGCTGCTCAGCAAAGAACATGCAAGCCGATAGGTACCTGGCGGTTAATAACCAACCATCGACAACAGTTTGTACACGCCGAGCGCGAGGATCGCTCCGCCGAGGGCTACAAGAATCGAAAGTTTATAGGTCCGTGACATCGTCAGATGCGTCGAGAAAACGCGCCAGGTGCAGTGAAATCGGCTTCAATTGCCAGGAAAATTACAAAGTCAGGATGAACCACCAAGTCCGCCAAATCCACCAAGCAAGATTTTTTAACCACGAATCGAAACGAATCTCACGAATCAAATTATTCGTGTAATTCGTGATGATTCGTGGTTTAAATAAGTCTTTCTTGGCGAGCTTGGCGGTTCAAATATTTAACTTTGCAGTTCTTCTGCTTCAATTGCCAGAATAATCCCAGTAGCCGCACATGCAAAGCTTAATCTTTAATTCGCAGCAACAGCAGTCGTTGATGAGCGCCGCTGAGCAGGACTCTCCGGCTTGTAACGATTCTGCCAGGCATCCTTGATGATGGAAACCAAGCCGAAACTGTCGTTCTTGATCGTTTCCTGGAATGCTTGGCACCATCTCCAGCGCTGCTTGGAATCGATCCAGGCCAATCATTTCCGGTCCTTTGAAGTTCTCGTGATCGATAACGGCTCGACGGACGGCACTGCGGCACAAGTGGCGAGTCAGTTTCCGCAGGTTCGCCTGCAAGCCAATGACACTAACCTCGGGCTCCCACGGGCCGTGAATCAGGGTTTGGGAATGGTGCGGGGCGAATATGTGATGCTCCTTGATGCCGACACGCAGCTTGATCCCCATGCGGCGGAACACTTGATCGACTTCATGGATCGCCATCCGGAGGTTTCCTTGGCGGCGCCGCGTATCTTGACCCCCACGGGGCAAATCGAAGAATCCGCCCGCAACCTCCCGTCGATCATGAGCGGCCTGTTCGGCAGGCAATCGCTGCTCACGCGGTTGTTGCCCAACAACCCTTTTTCGCGGCGTTATCTCGGTCGTGATAATCTCACCAGCCCAGAGCCGTTCCGCGTGGAACAGGTTTCCGCCTCGAGCATGTTTATGCGGCGGACCATGATCCAGGAAGCCGGGCCGTGGGACGAAGCCTATCGTTGCTATTGGGTGGACACCGACTGGTGCCAAACGCTCAAGAAGTTAGGCAAGCAGATTTACTGCGTGCCCCAAGCGCGGATCGTGCATTACGAAAACAATCGGGCGGGGAGCAGAAAAAGTCCCTGGCGAATTTGGCAGTTTCACATGGGGGCACTGCGGCTCTACCGCAAACACCTGGCGTTGGGGATGCTC
>JBGTMM010000292.1:0-5772 GCA_041743635.1 Bythopirellula sp. | reverse complement strand
ATATTGCCGACGTAATTGTCTTGGCTGCTCCGCTCGACATACAGTTCTTCGAGCACATTGTCTTCAACGATCGCGATCCGGCACTCTTCGGGCTGGGCGACGTTGATTAACATCTCCTGCTTCATGTTGTTTCTTTCTCTTTTGCTGTTGAGCGATACCCGATGTCCTTAGCCGGAGAGCCACGCTCTCCGGGCACCCGGACCGCGTGGCGGTCCGGCTAGGCCTTGTATCACCTCACAGCGGTAATTCGGGGAAAACTTTTGTCAGTTCTTCTTTCAGGTAATTTTTCACGTCGCGAGAGCTCTCCAATTTCAGCACGTGCTCGGCCACACCGACGCACTGTTCCGTGGAAACGCTGCGACACACACGTTTAATTTCAGGAATTGCGGAAGGGGTCACGCTGAAACAGCGCAGCCCCAATCCGATCAGCAGCATCGCGTACAACGGATTGCCACACATTTGCCCGCACATGCTAATCGGCACGCCATGCTGGTTGGCCGTCCGCACGGCCATCTCGATCATGCGAATCACGGCCGGATCGGCGGCCGTATACAGGCTCGCCACGTCCTTGTTGCTGCGATCCACCGCCAAGCAGTATTGAATCAGATCATTCGTGCCAATGCTGAAAAAATCGACTTCATCGACAAAGCGATCCATCATTATGATTGCCGAGGGCACCTCGACCATCATACCGACTTTGACGGCACGGTCGAAGGGAACCTTGGCCTCCTCCAAATCCTCCATCGCGTCGCCAAGCACCATCCGCGCCTGTCGCAATTCCATGATTGTGCTGATCAGCGGGAACATGATCCGCACATCGCCCAGCGCACTTGACCGCAAAATCGCTCGCAATTGCGTGCGGAACAAATCGCGATTCCGCAGGGCAAGCCGAATACTCCGCAATCCCAAAAACGGATTGCGCTCGTCTTCCGGATCGGGCAGCGAACGCATCTTGTCCGCCCCCAAATCCAAAGTTCGCATCACCACCGGTTGGTCACCCATCGCCTGCACCACTTCGGCATACGCCGCGTAGTGCAGCTCCTCGGTCGGATCGTCTTCCCGGCCCAGATACAGAAACTCCGTGCGATAAAGTCCAATCCCGTCGGCACCGCGGTGTTTGCATTGCTCCACTTCGTGGGGAAACTCGATATTGCCCATCATCTCGACGACTTGTCCGTCGGTGGTGATCGCCGGCAAATCGCGGAGCGACTCCAACTTCGTGGCGAGCGAACGCTGCTCCTCGACCTCGTGGCGATAACTGGCCAGCGTTTCTTCGTCGGGATGCAGAATGATCTGCCCCTGATCGCCGTCGATGATCACCGTGTCGCCACCCGACACGTCGGTCAAAAACGGACCTACCCCCACCACGGCCGGAATCCCCATCCCTTCCGCGACAATCGCCGTGTGGCTACCGGGACCGCCAATTTCGGTCACCAGTCCCAGGGCAAACCGCGGATTCAAATTCGCCGTTTCGCTCGGCGTCAATTGATGCGCGAGCACCAACACCGGCGACGTAATTTGCGCGAGCTCTTCGCGGCTGCGACCCAGCAGATTGCGCAGAATCCGCTTCTCGATATCGAAGATGTCGTTCGCCCGCTCGGCCATGTACTGGCCCTGCAACGATTGAAACACCTTCGCATAACGCCGCAGTGCCCGGCTCACCGCATATTCGGGCGAATAATGCCGCACGCGAATCATTTCTTCGATTTCGTCGTGCAGCCGACGATCGCGCAACATCTGCAAGTGAGCGGAAAAGATGGCCGCGTATTCGTCGCCCAGTTGTTCGGCGACTTGCTGGCGGTTGCGCTCGACTTCGGCCTCGGCCGCCTCAAAAGCTTTCCCCAGCCGCAGCAGTTCTTCCTCAACCGCATCGCGCGGCAAGAACCGCCGAGGAATTCGAAATCCCTCGTTGTCGAGCACCAGCGCTTCGCCGATGGCGATGCCTGGTGAAACGGCGATACCCTGCAGGCGTTCCATTGCGCCCTCACTCCACACGCCAGCCACGCCAGGCGGGAGAGCACAACGGCGGTTCGCAAGACAGCACGGCGAGCAAGAAAGTCGCTCGCCCTCAACATGGGACGCCACTACACAAGATTCGAGGGGCACACTATTGAGTTATTTGTCACGCATTGCTCCGATTCGCGTCGGCAACAACCTTACAAAATTCTGTCAGGACAGTTTTGCAGGTCATGGTCGACAATTCGTCGTCACTTGAATTCCGTGTTGTACGCTCGCGCTCAGTCGTCGACTGAACACCTTGTTTCCAAGCCAACCGGCACCGGACCACTCCTTTCGCGGCGTCACATCACACGGATGCGGCGCCCGTCGAGCGGTTGTTATCCCGTGCTCTGCTGGCCAATGATTTCGTCGGCCGCAAAATCGCTCTCCACGAGGTGAACGATGGCGTCCAAAGCTGCTTCGGCATCAGCCCCTTGGGCTTCGATGACTATTTCCGTTCCTGCGACGGCCCCCAGCGTCAGCATATGCAAGATGCTCTTTGCATCGACGCGCTGGCCATTGCAAACAATTTCGATCTTTGATTCATAGGTAAGTGCCAAGCGTGCTAGCAATTGAGCAGGCCGCGCATGCAGCCCTTGCTCGTGATGAATCACTACCATTTTTTGCACGCGGGGCGAATTCATCGCAACTCCAATGACCAATGACCAAGGGCCAAATGACCAATAAGAACTTTGGTCATTCGGTCATTGGACATTGGTCATTTCTCTTATAAGCTGTTTCAAAACCCGGCGTCCAAAACCGGACGCTAGCGCGTTCCGGCTGATTCTATTAGCCGCTGGGCGCTAGCCCACGGTTTTGATACAGCTTCTTACACAAACTGATTATTATCCGCCTCTTCGAGCAATTGCCATACATCTTTGGGCTCTTTGCTCTGCTTCAAGAATCGACAGAATGTTTCATCGCGCAATTGGCGCGATATGTTTTCCAAGGCGCGCAGGTGGTCGCCCGGCCGGTCAGGCGGGGAAACCAACATAAACAGCAAATGGACTTTCTCGCCGTCCAGGCTGTCGAAGTCGACTCCCAATTCACTCACCGCGACCGTGCCCACCAGTTCTTTCACGCTGGGATGTTTCGTGTGAGGCACCGCCACGCCGCGGCCGATGCCCGTGCTGCCTAATTCTTCGCGTTTCAAAATCGCTTCGACAATGCTTTCGTGCTGATCGGCGGGGATCTTGCCCGCTTCGAGCAAAGCACTCGCCATCGCCCGAATCACCTGCTGCTTATCGTCAACTTCGAGATTCGTGCGAATCGCCTCCCGACTTACAAAATCAACAAACTTCATGATGAACTTCTACCTCGATTGTATTGTGGCACGACTCTCCGAGTCGTCTCTTACGAGTCGGAGACTCGTGTTACTCTGAAATCTACTCTTCGGCACCATCATCGCCCACCGGAGCTTCGACGTGACGCGCCCCCGGCCCGCGATGCCGTTCTTGCACCCGCTCCTTGTATTTTCTCAACTGCTGCTCGATCTTCTGAGCCGCATTGTCAAAGGCCGTCAGCAAGCTCTCGGCATCCGCGTGGGACACAAAATCGTGCTTGTGTTCGGCCGAGACGTTAATACCCACCTTAGGAGACTGCTCGTTGCTGAGGTCCACCACAACTTCAATGGACATGAGCCGCTCAAAAATCCGGGCAAACTTCTCCGCCTTGGCCTTCAACTTTTCCTGACTAGCTTCGCTCAAATGACCATGTCGTACGGAAATGCTGATCTGCACCGGTGCTACCCCTAAATTCGTCGCGGCCAAGCAAACTTGGCCATTGCGGAAACAGTCATGTCACGACGGATCAAACCGACGCACCGCGACCACGTGGCCGCCAAGCACTCTATTCTAACGGTTTTTGGCCTGGCCGACAAACCGACTCTTTCCGGGATTTGCGCGACTGCCTGCCAAAGAAACCACGGCCCGGGCGAAATTCGCATGGTCCAAGTGCTTGACGAACGTCGACCTGTTTGCTTTTACGGTCCCCGCCGCATGATGCTAGCCGCGACTCAACGAGTCGCTGGGCCAGCGGTTCGTTGAACCGCGGCTACTCGCGGGGAATGCAGCGGAGTGCGTGAAACATCTGTTGCACGAATCATCCGATACTTAGTACCGTACCGCATGCTTGGCGTAATTTCAGTCGTACCAACAGGCGGCTCGCCCGTGCATTTTTCAGAGAATACCCACGACAGGCGAGGGTCATCATCATGTTCGGGCGTCTCAGGAATCTCGAAGCGCGAAACATTTGGCTCAAAAATTCTCTGGCTGCCATTCCAGCCGGCAATTCTCTGCTCGATGTCGGTGCCGGCGAATGTGCCAATAAGAAATACTGCGCCCACTTGCAATACAAAGCACAGGATATCGCTCAATACGACGGCGCGGGAAACCAACAAGGTTTGCACACCGGTTCGTTTGATTTCCGTCAGTTGGATTTTGTCTGCGATCTGTACGACATTCCGGAAGACGAACTTTTTGATTGTGTCATGTGCACGGAGGTCCTGGAGCACGTTATCGACCCAGTGCGTGCCGTTCAAAAGCTCACGCGGCTGGTCAAACCCGGCGGCACGCTGTTGGTGACGGCTCCCTTCTGTAGCTGGACCCATTTTGCGCCGTATCACTATGCAACCGGGTTTTCCGAATACTTCTACAACAAACACATCGAGTCGGCGGGTTTTGAAATTGTCGACATGGAACCCAACGGGGGCTACTTTGACTTCATGGACCAGGAGATCGGCAGGATCGGATCCGTGCGCCGAAAATATAGTGGGGTTCCGCTCGACCCGCTCAGCTTCCTCTGCGTCTTGGCCGCTCGCATGAGTGTGCGAATCCTCGCGGCCCTCGATGGACCGCGCAACCATCGTAAATCAAGCGAGCTAGCCACCTTCGGTTGGCACGTCAAAGCACTACGCCGCGCGGCATGAAAAACCCCGCCTAGCCCCTCCCCGCAAGGGAGGGGGATTTTTGAAACTACCTCCAGGCTATCGCAAAATCAACGCAGCACAACGCTCGGAGACGCTATGTTTTGCTCGGAATGCGGCGTTCAAACCGCGGGAAAGTTTTGCTCATCGTGCGGACAGCGCTTGTTAGCGGCTGTCGAGACCAATGTGCTCGCCACCGACTGGTCCGACCTGATCGACTACGAAGCCCTGCTCGCCATCCCCACGGTCCGCGACCGCATCGCCCGCAGCGCGGCTCAATCGCGGAAATCCCTTTCGGGCGAAGATTTTCTCGACATGTGCGGCAATGCCTTCGGCAAGCTCGCCGGCCTGCCGATTGCGATTCCCATGTCGAGCGTCGCCCATTTCGCGCAAGCGACCTATGCCAAGCTCGGCGTGAAAACAGGCAAATCCCGGGACCAATGGATTGCCCAGCCACCGGGTTCGATGCTGGTCTCAATTCTCTGCTCGCTCGCCCGGACCGGCCGCACGCTCCGCGGCGCTCACCAACTCGCCGAGGGCTGCCTGCTCGTGGCCGCGCTTCCGTCGGACCTGTTCGCACTCGAAGGCGATCTTATCATCACCGTGGTGCGGAGTCGCGGCGGCACACTAATCACCGCCAAAACCGAGATTCCGGGCCAGCTCTTCGATTGGGGCAAAAGCACTCGCTGCCTCGACGCCTTGTTCACCGAGCTCGTGACCACCGTCGCCGCCTAATTTATTCTGCTCGCATTTTTTATCCGTGTTTGATCCGTGTCAATCCGTGGCCCAAAATTCCCGTGTGATCTCGATTTACCGCAACGGCAAAAACTCGTTCTCCTCGATCATCTGGG
>JBGTMM010000291.1:0-4855 GCA_041743635.1 Bythopirellula sp. | reverse complement strand
CCCGGCTGGGCATGGCATACGACGGGCACCACCGTTCCCAACAACAAGTGGTCGCATATCGTGGTTACCTACGACAGCGGCGCGGCCAAGACTTACATTGACGGTGTGCTCAAAGAAACTTACAGCGGCGCAGGCAACATCGGCGACATCTCCACGTCGCTCAATGAACTGCGGATCGCCGGACGAAGTAATAACCCGTCCAATCAGTACCTAGGCGGACTTGTCGACGATGTGCGGATCTATAACCGCGCAATTTTGGCTAATGAAGTCTCTGAATTGTTTGGTCTACTGGTTCATTGGAATTTTGCCGAAGGAGCAGGTTCCACTGCAAGTGATTCCTCGGGCATGGGCAACCACGCCACCATCAATGGTGCTGCCTGGACCAGCGACTGCGCGGGCAATACGGCGCTCGATTTTGACGGCATCAACGACCGTGCGACGACAAACTCGAACTTTCAACCACCAGCCAACGGTGCCGTCGCTTTTTGGATGCGCGGGTCGGGCGCTCCAGCCGTGCAGCAGAGGTTGTTTGGCGTTAATGGCGAATGGGAGGCTCGCATCGCTCCAACAGGAATTATTTCCTTCGACCTAGGAGCTTCGCCGTTCGTGGGCAATGAACCATTTGCAACTCCAGCCGTTGATGAGCTTGATCGGTGGTACCACGTTGTGGCCGTGTTCAACGACAGCACCGATGCTTATTCGGTTTATATCAATGGTGAGCTTACTGCGGGCGGCACCAGTCCCGTGAATCTGGTCGCCCAATCGGCAGGCATTCTCTCGATAGGCACACGGACTGGCACCACAGACTATTTTAATGGTTCCTTCCGCGACTTTCGTATTTACAACCGTCCCATTCTCACCTCGGAAATTGCCAGCCTTTCGGGGATGATCGCGCGCTGGCAGCTTAACGAGTCAAGCGGGGCGGTGGCCACGGATGCCAGTGTGGCGGGCAATAACGCCACCTATGTGGGGAGTCCTACGCTGGGTGTCGTTGGGAGTAACACGACTACCAATGGGACCGCCGTGGAACTCAACGGCACCAGCCAGTCTATTTCTTCAGGCGCGAGTTTGCTTAATGGGCTCGCCAAGTTCACGCTCGCGACTTGGATTCGACCCAACAGCCTCACTCCCGACAAATCGTTTTTAGGCCAAAATGGATTGATCGAGCTGGGAATCGATACGGCTACGGATCAGATCGATCTCTGGACCAGCAGCGGTGGGTCGTTGAGCGCGCCTGCACAACTCACACTTTCCAAGTGGTCGCATGTTGTGGCTGTCGGCGACGGCGTGAGCCTAAGAATCTATGTGAACGGCGTGGAAGTCGGCTCGGGTGGTTCAGCGACCGCCAGCTATGGCTCAAACGCCGGAACCTTCAAGATCGGCGAGGGAGTGCTTTCGGCCTCAGGAGATTATTTCGATGGCCGCTTCGACGATGTTCGTGTTTATAGCCGAGCGATGTGTCCCGAGGAGGTCAATGCGATCTATCAAGGCGGCCGTCCGACTGGAGTGCGTATCATTCGCTGGATCGAAACGCGCTAGCCGACCTTCCTGCTAACGCTCGAATTCCAAAACGGTTTTAATGATCGCCTGGCACGGTGTTGGATGTGTGCCCATCGATGCGATGCGTCGTGGAATTCATCGAATAAGCTCCTCCGGAAACAGGGCATACCGGAATGCCCTGAGGAAAGTAATCGGGAACGGCCAAGTCGGTGAGGTCGTTGGGAAAAGCGCCGGTGCTGACGCCATAGCGCTCGATGGCGGAATTAAGTTCAGTGCAATTATGCTGGCAAGACTTGCATTTTGCGGAGTCGGTCGATTGCGAAATGCGTGGCATGATCAGGCTGGCAACGATTGCCACCAGCACCACAACCAAAATCAGTTCCAGCAGTGAAAAGCCCAGCCTAGTACCAGCATGTCGCACGCACATTGGATCGTTTCCCTTCTAGCAAGTCGCGAAGAAGCCGACGGGTGCGACTTTCGCGAAAGAATTGGTATTCAAATTTAGCTTGCTCGCGGGCTACTGCACTTTCTCTAGGTAAGATCAGCCAGGAAACGAAGGCCGTTTGTGCGGATTCGCCGGATTGCAGGGCTTACCTTCGCAAACGGGTCAACATTGAAATAACTCAACGGTCAGTTGCATTGACTCGACCTGACCGCAAGCTACGGTTGTGCGTTGGAGTGCGCCCTGACAACAGCTTCACGGCGAGAACATTGGAAGCGGTGATTTAGAGATGACACAACAGCGTTGCACCATTCTGCTCGTGGAAGAAGAACCAACCTTGCGCGAGATCACCGCGTTTCGGTTGGAACTGCTGGGATATGAAGTAATTTCTCGGGAAGGTGCCCACGTCGCGAATGAGTGGCTCGCGACACAGCTTCCTCAGTTAATCGTTGTCGGGCAGGTCGCGGAAATTGGCGCGCTCGAGTTTCTGAATCAATTGAGCAATGAGCCGCGGACCAGTGAGATTTCCGTGATCTTTCTGTCCGGCAGTTCAGACTTAGAAGACGTGCAAAAGGCTTATAACGCCGGCGCGGATGAATTTTTAGTGACCCCCTTCGACCCGCTTACATTGGAAAAGAAGGTCGAAGATCTCGTGGGCGCGTCGCGCACCGTGAAATCTTGATCCTTAGGCACAGTTAAGGCATGGCACGTTTAGGCGACATCCTGGTTAAGTATGGTTGGATCACCGAAGGGCAGGTTCAAAGCGCACTTTCCGCGCAAGGATCGGAACGGGGACTGTTGGGCACGATTCTTGTTCGTCGTGGGCTGATCACCAGCGAGCAACTCGGTCAGGCTTTGGCTGAGCAGTATGGCGTGCCGTTCATGGATGTGGTCCCGGAGAGCATCAATCCGCAAGTCGTGCGGCTGTTGCCCGAGGATTTGGCCCGTCATCACAAAGTCGTGCCCATTGGCGTTAGCAAGCGGACACTACAATTGGCGATGGTGGCTCCCGATGATATCGATGTCATCTCGGAAACGGAATTGATCACTGGCTACAAAGTGATTCCACTGGTTGCGCTGCAGAATGCCATAGACGGTGCGCTTGATCGCGGCTTTGATGACCGCGTGGTGGCTCGACAAACGATCGTCGACATGAAAATGGCGGATTTGGTCGCCGCGGAAAACATGATCGGCGAAGAACTTGCGCACGAAGTTACAATCGACGAAGATCAGACGCCCGTCGTGCGGCTCGTGCGAGCAATTCTCATGGGTGCCATCAACGCCGGTTCCAGTGATATTCATCTTGAACCGCATCACCCCGAAATGCGCGTGCGCTACCGGGTTGACGGCCAATTACAGGCGGTCATGACGATTCCACGCCACATCGAAGAATCCGTTGTTGCCCGTATTAAAGTCATGGCTGATATGGATACGACGGAAAACCGGCGTCCCCAGGATGGTCAGCTCACCGTCAACGAAGTCACCGGCCGGGTGAATTTTCGGGTGAGTACGATTCCCACGGTAGGCGGTGAAAAGGTGGTGATGCGTTTGCTCGACGAAGGGAGTCGTATCTTCCAGCTCGATCAACTGGGTCTCTGGGACCGCGATCTAAAGAAAATTCAAGAGCTACTCGACAAACCCCACGGCATGATCGTTGTGACGGGACCCACTGGTTCGGGCAAGAGCACGACCATGTACGCGCTGCTCTCGAAACTCAATTCGGTGAGCCGAAATATCGTTACTGTGGAAGACCCTGTCGAGTATCGTCTACCTGGCATCAATCAAGTGGCCTCGGACAATGAACACGGGTTGGGTTTCGCCAACGCCTTGAAATACATCATGCGGCAAGACCCTGACGTGATCATGCTCGGTGAAATCCGCGATCACGAAACAGCCTCCACCGCCGTGCAAGCTGCGCTTACTGGTCACTTGCTCATAAGTACCTTGCACACCAACGATGCCGTGGGGGCCGTAGCACGTCTCAACGATCTTGGCATCGATAGTTTCAAAACAGGTGGGGCGTTGTTGGGATCAATTGCTCAACGTCTCTTGCGATCGATTTGCAACAATTGCAAGGAGCCCGTGACGCCGAACGAACATTTTCTCGCCGCTTTGCGGCACAACATGGAAATTCCTGCCGAGACCGTGTTCTTTGCGGGCCGTGGCTGCAAGAAGTGCCTTGGCAGTGGCTATGCAGGTCGAATTCCCATCTACGAAATTATGTCGGTTACGCCGGCCCTAGGCATGGCCATCGAAAAGGGCTTGCCCAGTTCCAAGCTCCGCGAGATCGCCCTCCAAGAGGGGATGGTGGAACTGGCGTCGGCTGGCTTGGAACAAGTGATTGCCGGCCGGACCACCGTCGAAGAAGTGTTCTTCAAGATTTCAAATTAAGTGAGTCAACACCATGTCACGCCACAAGCGAATACCTGTTGGTGCTGCCGCGGCGGGGGACCTGCGCCCTGCGTTTGACCTTGGAGCGTGGTGGCAATCGTTTTCTGGGGCCGGCAAAAAAAATGAGCGACTCAAGCCGCATGAGCTCACATTCATTTTGCGAACGCTCTCCACGTTGGTGAGCAACGGCGTCTCGCTTCCCAAAGCTTTAGCAACACTAGCTCGCGAAGATACGCTCGCCAAGCATCGCCATCTCCTGGAATCTCTGCGACGCAAAGTCGAGTCTGGGGTTTCGTTTAGTGCCGCACTCAATCAATTTCCGCAAGTGTGCGACCCCATAACGGCCAGCCAAATTCGTCTGGGCGAACGCTCCGGCACTTTGGCCGAGACTTTGCAGCACCTTTCGGAAAACCGCGGCAAGAGTGCCGAGCTCAAGCAAGCGGTCATCAAGAAACTTGCCTATCCATGCTTGCTAATAACGCTCGGCAGCGGATTATTGACCTTCTTATTGATGTATGTCGT
>JBGTMM010000290.1:0-3964 GCA_041743635.1 Bythopirellula sp. | reverse complement strand
TGCACCTTGTGCGTGGCAATTGAAGTCGGAAACACCTCTTTGCCAAAATCGTGGTGATGCGTCTCGTGCAAAAGGTCGGCCAGTACCTTGGCGTTAAAGACGTAAATACCCATGCTCGCCAGGCAATCACGCCCGGCGCTCACGATCCCTTGCGCTTCAATCCAATCCGGCGAGGTGCGCACCGAATTCAGCAGTTCTTCGCTCGTGGGCTTTTCAGCAAATCCAACGACCTGACCCGACTCGTCCGCTCGCATGATTCCCAACGACGACGCTTCGCTACTGTGCACCGGCTTGGCCGCAATCGTAATATCGGCGTCCGCTTCGCAATGCGTTTTGAGCATCTCGCGAAAGTCCATCCGATAAAGCTGATCGCCCGAAAGAATTACGACATACTTGATGCCCGGCTGGGTGAGATAGCGCAGATTCTTCCGCACGGCATCGGCGGTCCCTTGATACCAATCCGTGCCCTCAACCATGGTTTGCTGAGCAGCGAGGATTTCCACGAATCCGCCACTGAAATTGTCGAAGCGATATGTGCCGCGGATATGGCGATGCAGGCTCACCGACATAAACTGCGTAAGCACATAAATGCGGTTCAGATGGCTGTTTAAGCAGTTCGAAAGGGGAATATCGATCAGGCGATACTTGCCGGCGAGCGGCACGGCAGGCTTGGAGCGATATTTCGTGAGCGGCATAAGCCGACTTCCTTGGCCCCCACCTAACACAACGGCAATTGCATCACGCATGAGAATGAATCCTAACTCTTGATACATCGCTAAGGTCGCCGCGGCGACCCGCTTGCGGCTTAGCGAGACAACTTTTTTAAACCTTCACCACGAAATTAATTAAACGGCCCGGCACGGCAATTGTCTTGCTAATGGCCTTACCGGCCAACTGAACTGCAATCTTCGCATCCGCCCGAGCTGCTTGTTCCAGCGACTTAGCATCGGCGTCAGCAGCAATCGTGATCTTGCCCCGGAGCTTGCCGTTGATTTGTACGGGAATTTCAACTTCCGATTCGATGAGCAGAGATTCATCGTATGCTGGCCACGGTTCATATGCCAGAGTATTCTGGTGTCCCAACGATTGCCACAATTCTTCGGAAATATGGGGCGCGAAAGGGGAGAGCAAGAGCACGAACGGCTCTAGCACGGCCCGCGGTCGCCGATCTGCCTTGGTGAAATAATTGGTAAACTCCATCATTCGAGCGATTGCCGTGTTAAACGACAGCTTGGCAATATCCTCGGTTACCGCTTTGATGGTTTTGTGCAGTACCCGGCTTTGTTCCGTCGTGGGAGCCTCATCGGAAACCGCCGCGTTGAGTCTGTTCTCCATAGCAAACTCGTCCATGATCATCCGCCATGCGCGATTCAAGAACCCAAACACGCCATTGACCCCCTCCATATTCCAAGGCTTGGTCGCTTCCAGCGGGCCCATGAACATTTCATACAACCGCAACGAATCAGCTCCGTATTCCTTCACCACCACGTCGGGGTTGATCACATTGCCCCGGCTCTTCGACATCTTCTCGTTGTTCTCACCCAGAATCATGCCTTGATTCACGAGCTTATGAAACGGCTCGGGATTCGAGACGACGCCACGATCAAACAGCACCTTATGCCAGAACCGCGAATACAACAGATGCAATACCGCGTGTTCGGCGCCGCCAATATAGAGATCGACCGGCATCCAAGCTTTTTCGATCTCTGGATCAATCGGGGCCTTGTCGTTCGTTGGGTCGAGGAACCGCAAATAGTACCAACAACTCCCGGCCCATTGGGGCATTGTGTTGGTCTCGCGCTTGTAACGCACGCCGTCGATTACCGGATAAAGCCACTCCTCGGGAGCCTTATCAAGCGGCGGTTCAGGCCGGCCGTGCGGTTTGAAATCTTCGAGATGCGGCAAATCGACCGGGAGCTCTGATTCGGGCACCGCACACACACGACCGGTAGCTTTTCCCTCCGCATCGAGTTCATGCAGAATCGGAAACGGCTCGCCCCAGAATCGCTGCCGACTGAACAACCAATCGCGCAGCTTGTAATTCACGGCCTCGCGCGCTAAACCGCGAGCTGCAAGATGAGCCGTGATCTTTTCCTTGAACTCGGCGGTCCTCAGGCCCTCAAAATCGCCCGAGTTGATGGCTGTGCCAGGTTCAGTAAAAACCTTCTCTCCTGCGAGAACCTCTGCTCGATCGCTGGCGGTTTCGCCCGGATCAACCACGGCCCTGATCGGAATCCCATACTGCTTGGCGAATTCAAAATCCCGTTCATCATGCGCGGGAACGGCCATGATCGCCCCCGTGCCGTAGCTAATCAGCACATAATCGGCGATCCAAATCGGCACCCCTTCGCCATTCACCGGATTAATCGCATAACTGCCCGTGAATACACCAGTTTTCTCTTTCGCGAGCTCTGTGCGGTCGAGATCGCTCTTGGCCGCCGCCTTTTCGCAGTAAGCCTTCACCTCGGCAGCGTTCTCGGGCAAGGTGAGCCGGTCGACAAACTGATGCTCGGGCGCAATCACCATATATGTTGCACCAAACAGCGTATCTGGCCGCGTCGTGTAGATTCGCAGCACATCGTCACTCGGCTTACGAGCGAACTGGACTGGCCGCTTCAGCGACCAGTCTGCTTGAGAACCGATGTAAAAATCCACCTCCGCCCCAGTGCTCCTCCCAATCCAATTTCTCTGCAGCGCTTTCACACTCTCGGGCCAATCCACCAGTTCCAAATCTTTTTCCAGCCGACTGGCATACGCCGTGATCCGCAGCATCCACTGCCGCAATGGCATTCTCACGACCGGATGACCACCTCGTTCGCTCTTGCCGTCGATGACTTCCTCATTGGCCAGCACCGTCCCCAGCGCGGGGCACCAATTCACGGGTGCAAAACTTTGAAACGCCAAGCGATGCTCATCGCGATAGGTCCGCACGGCATCCTCGCCGGCGTCCGCCACGTCGTTGGGAATCGGGAGTTCCGCAATGGGCCGACCTTTTTGCTGCTTTTCGTCGAACCATGTGTCAAAAAGCTGCAAGAATATCCACTGCGTCCAGCGGAAATACTCGACATCGGTCGTAGCCAATTCCCGCGACCAATCGTAGCTGAATCCCAGCATCTTCATTTGCCGCCGGAACGTGGCGATGTTCTTCTCGGTCTGAATCCGTGGGTGCTCGCCCGTCTTGATCGCGTGTTCTTCCGCCGGCAACCCAAAAGCATCGAACCCCATGGGGTGCAGAACGCTCTTTCCTTGCATGCGGGCCGCGCGGCAGACAATGTCGGTCGCCGTGTAGCCTTCCGGGTGCCCAACGTGCAAACCGTCGCCACTCGGATAGGGAAACATGTCGAGGGCGTAGAGCTTTTCACCCTTCGGCATGCGCGGGGCGACGAAAGTCTGGTGCTCGTCCCAATAGGCTTGCCACTTGGGTTCGACGTCAGCGGGGTGGTAACGAGGCATAAAGAATTGCGGAGTGTGGAATTCGGATTGCGGAATAAAAAGCGAGCAGGGTCGTCTGGAGTTTACCTGCCAGGGTGGGGACTACGATTGCCAGAGACACTCAAAACCACTGATTCTACAGGAGTTCACTGCCGGCGCGAACTGCGCAGCCGTTGACGTTTATTGGCCGGGCTAAGTACGATAGCCAGTTTGTAGCGACTTACGCCAGAAAACGGGAACATGGCTTTGAGCCGATGTTTTGAAGAAAAATGGACAAAACCAAGGTGGCAATCATCGGGTTGGGAACCGTCGGTTCCGGAGTAGCGAAGCTTCTGTTAGATTTCGGCGACCGTACGGCTCGCCACGCTGGTCGCACGTTGTGGCTGGAAAAGGCAGTCGTCCGTGATCTGAAAAAGGCCCGCGCCTGCGATCTCCCCGCCGGCATTCTGACCGACGATCTCAACGAAGTCCTCGATGATCCAGAGATCCAGGTGGTCGCGCACTTGGTGGGTGGCATCGAGCCAGCCCGCAC
>JBGTMM010000289.1:0-6449 GCA_041743635.1 Bythopirellula sp. | reverse complement strand
CATCGTTCCGGCCAACGAGGCGTCGAATTGAATCAGAGGAAAACCGGCTGAACCGTTCGCGGCGGCGATGGCCTCCCGCAGTGAAACTCCCCCCACGCCGATCCCATTGTTTTCGTCCGTCAGCGTCGTGACCGTAATGGTCGTAAAGCCGTTGAACTCAAAGGCGCCGACGTCGATCTGGCCGCCCTGGACCCGCGACTCGGGCGCGCTGCGCTGGTCGAATAGCGGCACGTTCCCCACGCCGGCGACCGCCGAGGCGTTGCCCGCATTAATCGCCGGGCTGCCGGCTAGCAGGGCGTGCGTCTTGGTCGAACCGCCGTTATTGGCCAGTGGCGCGAGCAGCAGGCTGGCTGCGCTGATCCCCGTTTGATCGCCGGATTGACTGAACAGCCCGGTCGAATTCCCAGCGCCGATCACGTTATAGCCGAGGGAAACAAACGCGACGCCAGGCGGGTTTATCGTGTCGACGTCGCTATTGGTATTGCCGGCAATAATCGACGAGGAGACTTCCGTCCGTGTGTTTGAATATGAGGCGACGCCGCTCCCTCTAGTGGCTGGCGCCGTGTTGGCGGTGATCGTCGTGTGACGAATAACCGTCAGACCGCCCAAGTTGTGGATTCCTCCGCCAAACTGGACGGCCGTATTGCCGCTGATCGTACTGTTGGAGATCGTGGTTCGATAGGCAGCCTGGTCGACAGAGTTGCTGAGACGGCTTTCCATACCGCCGCCGTTAAGACTGGCCGAGTTGCCGCTGATCGTGCTGTCAGCTACGAATAGGCCCGCGATCCCGCTGATGAAAATCCCACCGCCGGTGCTGGCCGAATTGCCGCTAATCGTGCTGCCGGTAATCGTCGCTTGAACTCGGACAAGCGGGTTATAGCTACTGCTGATGAAGACGCCCCCGCCGAAGCCCGCGGAATTACCGCTAATCGTGCTGTTCGTTATAACGAGTCGGACCGGCGAGGGCGTGACGCCGCTTGAGCTGTGAGTAATGCCGCCACCTGACGAGGCGGAGTTGCCGCTGATCGTCATTTGGTCGAGCGTCAAGTTCTCGGCATTGCTGATCGCGCCGCCGCGTCCGCTGACGTCGCCCCCCGTGAGAGTCAGTCCGCTGATCTGCACGTCGCGAAGGATGCCGGCATCGCTGTCGTTGACGTTGAAGATCCGGCTGCCGTCGCCGTTGTTGGTCGCGGGCGTGGGGTCGAAGGCGTTGATCGTGAGCAGCGCGGCGCCCGGTCCGACGATCGCGAGACTTTTGTCGATCGTGAGCTGGCCCAGCAACGACAGATCGATCGTACCGGTGACCGAAAAATTGATCGTCTCGTTTGCCGGCGCCGCCGCAATCGCCTCGCGGAACGTCGTTAGGCCGTCGCCCGCATCGTTGACGTCGAAGAGCGTGTCGACGGTGATCGCCAGCAGCCGGCGGTCTTCGAGCGGCTCAATGTGCAGTCGTCGCCGAAAAGTTTGCTGGCAACGCGATTTTCGCTTGCTCATAATGCTCCCCTGAAAAGCAATGCTACCAAATGCCCCGTGCGAAATAACTCACGTATCATAACCGAGAGTGCAGGCTCTTCAAAACGAATTTTCCACGGCAAAAACCGGCGAGCGGGGGACGTAAGTCCTCTGCATTTTTTTGCCCCCTATCGGCAAGCCGCCGTATTTAGCCCGGACGAAGCAGGGACTGGGGACTAGGATTTGGGAACTGGTCAGCCAACTTTTTTTTCGATGCGAGAAGTTTCGGCGGGAGGCGAACGACTTGGTAACCAGAGTCTCGTTGAAGGCGGCGCAAGTCCTCGCAGATCAACTCAAGATCGCCACCAAACTTGAGGGTGTGCTCCATGCGCCAGCGCCGCACCTCTTCCACAATGGGATCATTCATAACGCGACCTCCAATAATTCGTCCGGAGAACAGATTTCCGGGCATTGAAAACCTGCCTGTTCCACGATCTGCCGGACGATCATGCGTGTAATTGGATTGTTGAGGTGGGCAAAATTCCAAGTGACCAGAATATCCATGCCTTGACCGCTGCAACAGCAATGTGAAGTGCGTCTTCCGGGTACTCTGCTGGAATGCCGTGGCCCTCAACGATCTTTAGTGCCAGCGCGCTGGCCGTGGCATCGGTGTCCAATGTTGTGAACTCTGTGATGGCCTGTATCCGCAACGCCGCTTGCTCGTCATCGCCTTTGCTGGCCTCCTCTCGCACGAGAACAGAGATGTAGCTGTCGTACTCGCCAAGGAGTCGAGGCCACAATTCCCGGGTTGATTCTTGTCGCGCCGCAACGACAACATCCCGGCTTGGCCGGGCCGTGAAATAGCTAACAACTGTTGTTTCGATATAGACGTTTCGCACCTCAAAAGTGTAATGTACATCCAACTGACGGTCAAATTCCGGAAATTTCTCCCTAAGGCAATTGGCATCCAATCTCAGCCGCAATCGGAGCCACGATAACGCAATAAGACTTCATAAGCTGCCAAGGCCAAGATAAGCAAGTGTGCGCTGACGCGGACAACACGGATTTTCACGGATGATAGCCCACGTAAGCGAGTCTCTACGAGACTCGTGTAGCAACGAAGTGAGTCTCGGAGAGACTCACCTACGTGATTCTTCATTCAATTTCCTATCCGTGTTCATCCGTGCCAATCCATGGCTAAATTCCTCCATAAAGTTGCAGTGCGCACGGTTACGGCTTCAAATTATCCGCCTCGACTTCCAGCAAATCGAGCTTCACCAACACCGGCCGCAACGCCCCCGCCCACTTGGCGTAGCCCGTTTTGTTGGGATGGAGCAAATCGGGAAACTCCGCCAGCTTGGCGTCTCCCTCTTCGTTGGCAAAGAGTGTATAGAGGTCGAGCACCGTCACTTGCTTATCGCCCTTGGCTAGTTCGATGTATTTTTTGTTGAGTTCGCGAATCTTATCGGCCGGCCGGTCTTTCTCCGCCGACGACGGCATCACCAGACACAGCACAATTGGCAGCGAAGAGTTATGTTTTTTGAGCGCCGCGATAATCAGTTTCACATTACCCGCGATGGTTTCCGCCGAGGCCTTGTCTCCGATGTCATTCGTGCCCATGAGCATCACGACGCCGCTCGGATTGAGCGCGATCACGTCTTTTTCCAGGCGGATCAACATGCCACGCGTCGTATCGCCGCTGATGCCGCGATTGGCGAGCTTCGCCCCTTCAAACGCGCCCTGAAAATCGTCGCCCCAACCTTGTGTGATGGAATCGCCCAGGAACACAAGCGCCCCCTGATCCTGCTCGACTTGCTCTGCCCATGCGTCGCGACGACTATTCCAGACCTCTTGAAACCAATCGCCGCGGTGAATCGGCCCCGCGCCGGGTTGACCCTCATCGGTGGCGGGAATCGCCAGCTCAGGATCGATCTCCGCCACGGCTTGCGCATGGGCAAATCCGATTCCGGCGATCATGAACAATGAACAAAACAAATAGCTCCGCAGAAAGAGACAAGACATACCTGGATCCTCGCACTGGGTGCTCACAAGAAAGGGAACAAGATGCCCTCAATGTAGCGAGGCAAGTATGCGAATACCACCCTCATCCAACGCTGCGAGCATGCGCAATTTCACGAGATGAGATAGGGCGCACCTGATCGGCCCGCAAGGAAACGACCGCGAGGGTTTCTCCTTCCAAGGTGACAAACTCGACTTCATAGCCTTGCTCGCCATGAACCAAGACCACAGTGCCCAAATCTCCCTCGCTGAGGTGGTGTTCGGGTAAGTCGGTCGTAAGCACAATGCTGTCCAATTCCTTGATCAATTTTGAATTCCTAGAAGCTCTTGTGTAGAGGATAGGCGGTAACGAATCGGGGAAAGTTTTCCTCGTGCCGAATGTACCAAATGCTGCGCAGTTCCACAGAGCGACCATCTGGCATATCCATTATACCTTCCACGACGTACCGCCTGCCATATGGTGCCGATTCAACCTTAGAAACACCATGTTTCCTCGCATGCTCACGTAATGCCTCTGCCAGAAATTGCCAGTTGTTTTGACGAAAGCCAAACGATGAGAAGAATCGAAACTTGTGCTGACCATCGCGATGAGTAGGGGACAATAAATAGTCCACAATTTTCGCGGGGGATATTACTGCATTCTCGGCGTTCGGCAGTTTCATTCCTACTCGGTCTCCGCCTTATCCCGTCAATTCCGCCGCCTCGGCGATTAGTTCCGGTAAGTGCGGCAGGGAGCGCAAATCCTCCGCCACGCGGGGATGGGCGAACACGCGCACGCGCTTGACGTAGTCGTCAAACTGCTCCCGCGCCAACGTGCGCACCACGGGCGAAATATCCCCCAACCGTCGGTAGCAATTTTCTTTGGGAAAATGCACGTCGATTTGGAATTCCACTTCCAGCTTCACCGGCGGGGCGTCGAACAGCACTTCGTGACCCGCCACCAGCCGCGACAAGGCCGTGCTTGCCAGACCCGCGAAATGCTCGGCACATCGCACCAACCAGGGATACGGCTTGCGCGCGAGTTTTTGGTAAAGCTGCGGTTCTTGGAACAAACTGTATTGCGTCACCCGCTTGTAAAGCCTGCGGGTCGGGCCGAACAAGCCTTCGAGCAATTCCCGAGCCGGGCCATCTCCCCCCGCGGCAAGCAGCGCGTCGATCATCGGCCGCTCGGTGAGCCGGAACAGCGTGTCGATGTCGAGCGATTGGTGCAGCAACGAAAACGCCCGTTGCAACATGGCCGTCGCCGACCGCACGGCGTGATGCCAATAAACTTCGCTGAACATCACGTAGCGGGCGAACACCATCATCTCGGCGGCGGTTTTGCCTTTGTCGGAAATCGCTAGGCCGTCCCCCATCTCGTTGAGGCACAGACTCTGAATCAGCCGTGGCTGATCGAAATTGCGGCCGTAAGGCACCCCCGCGTGCAGGCTGTCGCGGACCAGGTAATCGAGCTTATCGACGTCAATTGGTCCCGAAAGCAAGCTCCGCAAGATGCGGTTGCAGCGGTCCTTGGGTTTCCCCGAGAGCACTTCCATGATCTCACGCGGCTGGATGTCCCATTCATCCCGCAAGGCGTCGGCGATTTCCCCTTCGAGCAAAAAACTGTTGGCGAACAGCTCGTGGCTCGGCACGCGGGGGAGCGACATGTCTTCGATGGGATGGCAAAACGGCCAGTGCCCCAAATCATGCAGCAGCGCGGCAACGAGAAATCGCTCGGCATCGCGCGGCGTGACGACGGCCGCAAAACGCGGGTCCTCGGCCAAGCGGTCGAGAAACAAGAGCGCCATCCGGTAGACGCCCAGCGAGTGCTCGAACCGCGTGTGATTCGCCGCCGGGTAAACCAAGCCGACAAGGCCGAGTTGGCTGATCTGGCTCAAGCGGCGGAATTCGGGCGTGTCGATGAGTTGCTTCACGCGGTGCGTGAGGGGCACGTCGAGCTCCGGCGGGATTCTCACCAATCCCTGCCCGTTCCGCAGTGCGGCGATCTCAGGAATCTCGCGAAGCGTACTCACGAGCCAACCATGCCTGGCAGGAACGGCAGTCCCATGACAAATCGCAAGCCAATCGTGGTGAGAAAATATAAAGCGAAGTGAAAGAACGCCGTGATGGGTTCCAGATCAAACGAAACGAACGCCGCGAAAGTCCCCAGGCCACTGACAATGCCGATCAAGATGGCCAACTGCACCATTTCCAGCCCGGCTTTGAACGCATCGTCCCCAAACACATTCCAGCCCACATAGACGAACACCCCCCATAACAACGCATAAACCAAGCCGCAGGCCAGCGAACGCACTAACACGGCCGTCCCTTTGTAGACGCCCAGCTCGTCATCTCGCAAGAACGAGTACGCCGCGTAGGCCAAGGGGGGACCGAGCAGGACCGCGCCGAGTGCCAGAAACCATATCGGAACGCCGTCGGTTCCATACTGCCGGCCCACAAGCCACGAAACGGCAATGGCTAGCAGTGCCCCCCCGGCGACGATCATGAAAATGTTCGTGCTGAACTTGGTTTCCTTGCGGCGGATCGGTTTAAGAACATTGCGGCCCTTGGCGTCTTTGGCCCCCGCCTCACTCTCAGGAGCGTGAATAATCACCTGATCGGCTAGCGCAGGAATTTGAATCGGGCCTTTGCACTTGGGACAAGCGCCGGCCTTGCCCGCATGCTGATCGCCAACATTAAACTTTGTGAGACAGCCGGGGCAAGTCACTTGGATGGGCATCGGCAATCTGTTCCTGACAAAGTCGTCGTGGTGAAAAGGAAATAAGTTTCCTAGTTTCACCGCTACTGAACGCTAATGTTCGCTAATAAATGTGAATTTGCAGTCATTTAAGGCACTTTAGTTTCGGCAACTCTCTTAATTACTTGAGGGTGTCCGGGAATTCATAATGAATCCATGATCCAACGTATTTGTCCATTTTCATAGCCTTTGCGATGGTTGTAGCGGACCAGCAGTCCGTAGGTGAAGATCGCCGCCAGCA
>JBGTMM010000288.1:0-3582 GCA_041743635.1 Bythopirellula sp. | reverse complement strand
ATCGCCGCGGAGCTGGCGCTGGTGGGCGCGGGCGAGATTCGTTTCCTTTGTCGACATCCGGAGAAAGTGGCGGAGCTTACCAAAACACTGGTGAGCGAAACCCCGCTCACGAGTTGCCACGCCGACGAGCTTGCCGGTGACAGCTTGTTCGCGATTGACGACACCTTCCAAGTGTTGATCAATGCCACTCCCGTGGGCCCCAACCAACCCAACGAGCGTTTGCCGCTTGACCTCGATGAATTGGAAAAGCACACGATCGTCGCGGACGTGGCGTTCAATCCGCCTAACACATGGCTCATGAAGGAAGCGCAAACGCGCGGCTGCCGCACGGTCGATGGCCTCACGCTCTTGATCGAACAAGCGGCGCTCGCCTTTGAGATTTGGACCGGCGCCGCGGCCGACCGCCAGGCCATGCGCGAGGCGGTCGAAGAATTTTTGGTTTTGTGATTTTTAACTGTCATTCCGAAAGGCCAGGTCCGATAAATTTGGCGCGACTTGAGGAATCTGGGTTCTGATTTCAAACGCACAAGAATACGTATGAGAGTGGAACCCAGATCCCTCGGTCGGCAAGCCTCCCTCGGGATGACACTTTTTTCCGGACGGACAACTGCATGACCCCTGGATTTTATATCACCGGCACAAACACCGGCGTGGGCAAAAGCCACGTCACCCGGCTGATCGCGCGGGCTTTGGTTAAGTCGGGCTACAAAGTTGGCGTGTACAAACCGGTGGCCACCGATTGCAAACGCGACGGGAACGAGGTCGTCGCGCCCGACGCGCTGAAACTTTGGGAAGCCGCCGGTCGCCCCGGGACGCTCGAAGAAGTCTGTCCCCAGCGTTTTGTCGCGCCGCTCGCTCCGCCCGTTGCAGCGCGCTTGGAAGGCCGAGAAGTCAACCGCGGCTTGCTGCGCAGCGGGATCGAAGTGTGGCGCGAGCGCAGCGACATTGTGCTGGTGGAAGGCGCGGGAGGATTACTCTCGCCGATGAGCGACGAGGACGATAATTCAAATCTCGCTGCCGAGTTTGGCTACCCACTCCTGGTGGTCGCGGTGAACGAATTGGGAACCATCAATGCGACCTTGCTCACCTTGGTCGCCGCCCGAACCTTGATGCCGAGTTTGCCCGTGGCGGGAGTTATTCTCAACCGGCTCTCACTCTTCCCCGAAGACGAAAGCACAAAAACCAACGCCGAGGAAATCGCCTGCCGCACCGACGTGCCGGTATTGGCGTGCGTGAACTACCAACAGCAAGAATTCCGCGAGGACACAGATTGGCACGCGCTGGCAGGAGGAGAGTGAACCGCTAATCGACGCTGCAACCTGTCATTCCGAAGGAGCCTAGGCGACTGAGGAATCTGGGTTCCACCGCACCAAAGTTTCCTGGTCGTGTTTCTTGGAATTAGAATACCACCTGTATGAATGAATATTTTGTGTACATTATGTCGAATCAGTCGCGCACACTCTACACAGGTGTCACAAGCGATCTGGAGCAACGGGTCTGCCAACACAAGAATAAACTTATCGAAGGATTCACCAGCCGATATAACATCACCAAACTTATCTGGTACGACTCGTTTAACAATATTTATGAAGCCATTGAATGTGAGAAAAAGATCAAGGCCTGGCGTAGAGAGAAAAAAGTTGCCCTTATTGAGAAGTCAAACCTCAAGTGGCTGGACTTAGCGGAGAATTGGTACCCGCCCGTACCTGGCACGACAATGAAGCCAGATCCCTCGGTCGGCGAGCCTCCCTCGGGATGACAGATTCCAGCATTAAGGATGACAATATCTCAAACCGACATCCTAAACCGACGCCGCCACGGCGGCTTCGTCCATGCGCTGCAGGGCGAGGGTCGTGTCGATCGCAAGGCGGATCGTCACGCTCCAGCAGCCGTTGGCATCTGGGATTAGGTGCCAATGGGGCACGACCGCCACCGATTGATGCACCAGTTCAAACCCACCCTCCGATTGGCTCACCGTCTCGACGGGGTAAGTCCACACCGCGGTTGGCCGATCAAAGGTGAGGCCCACGTCGATCCCCAGCCATTGATCCACAAGCCCGAGATCGGCAACATCCTGGAGATCCAATTGCTGGCCAAGTTGGCCAATCGATTGGCCCTCGGCCGTGCGGAAATAACGGTCGTCGGCTCCCGAGGGCAAACCCGCGAAATTCAATTCCGGCGCGAACAGGAACCCGCTCTGTTCGGACAAGTTCTCGATTAAATAAGCGATTTCAATCGTCGTGCCTTCGTCGCTGAGTGTGATTCCCTTGGTGATTTGAATGGATTTGCCACCGACGTTCCCCTCGCGGATGAGTTGCAATTGCACGCGGCCCGGATTGCGGCGGAGCTTCGCTTCGTACGGCCCATGGACGAAATCTCCCTGCTCTTCGGCCGTGCCGGCGACAACGGCTTCGCGAGACACGTCCGCCACGTAGATATGATCGACGAGCGAATTGCGGGCCCAAGTGTCGTAACCCAGCCGCTGCTCCAAGCCTTCTTGCTTAAAGACCACGAGATCGTGAATGCTCGCCACGTCGTCGCCCCCTTGACTCGGCCCACGCAACACCTTGCGGTGATAGGCTTCGGGACGGCGGGTGATGGTCGCTTGCAGATTGTGGCAGATGGTCTTCACGTCGAGCTCGTAAATCTGGCCCCCTTCGACCGGTGAAACCAGCAGCATCAAGCGATTGTTCGCCAGCCGTGTTTCTGGTCGGCCATCGAAATTAAAATCGGCCGCGTCGATCTCGACCCACGCGTGTTGATCGTGTTGCCAGCCGCGATTCTCAAACTGATTGAGCAAATTCTCGGCGGCGATCAAATGTTGATACACGCCGTTGCGCAAGTGAGGCAGGTAAGTCCCGCCAAACGCCCCGTGCCAGTAGCTGCAGTTGCACTGGCCCCGATACAGTTCGAGTCGCGCGAAATCGATGAGATCGCCCGCGGCCCCGTCGTCGACCATTTGTTGAAGCCGCCCGCTGATCATCTGCATCCGCGCGTACATCACGTTGGTTTCAGGATACTTTACTTTGAAGTTCCGCCAGTAGCCGCCGCGAATGAATGGGGCCACTTCCTGCCAGCGGCCTTCGTGCTCGAGCCGATGCTTGAGATGGCCGAACTCGGTGAGCCGCCCGACCGGCAGAGCCCATTCGGTCATTTCCCGGTAGCTGCCCTCGGGGATGTAAATGCGGCCGAGCGGCGGCACCTGGTCAAGCGCTTCGGTCGGTGTCACGACATGCAGCCAGTCGCGGTTGGCCACCAGCGCGTCGAAGAATCGGCGCAACCAGCCGTTTTGATACACGTGTTACTTGGTGCCGGGCCAAACTACGAATTTCTCGCCATCATCGCCGAATGCCACGACCGCGCCGGGCTGCCGCTCGGCGATCGGCCGAAGGTAGTTGATGGTTTCCTCTGGTTCCTGGAATGGAATCGTGTAGCGCAGCTTTTCGCTGCCGGGGAACACAGAGAGCAGCTTCCCATCGTCCTCGGTGATGTAGTAACCGTGGAGTTGGTCCTCGTCGAGGCCGGCGTTCTTGTAGTGGAAGTCGTCGAGCAGCGTGTAGCGGACGCCCGCGTCGGCCAGGT
>JBGTMM010000287.1:0-5767 GCA_041743635.1 Bythopirellula sp. | reverse complement strand
AATCGGCGAGCTTCCCAAGGCGATGCAAGCGAAGTTGTTGCGAGTACTGGAAAGCGGCGAAATTCGCCGGGTCGGCGAGAATAAGACCACCCAGGTCGACGTGCGAGTGATTTGCGCAACCCACCGCGATTTGCAGGCGATGGTCGCCGACGAAGAATTCCGCGAAGACCTGATGTACCGCATCAATCCGTTTGAAATTAACCTGCCGGCGCTGCGCGAGCGGATTCAAGATGTGCCCGACCTCGCGCGGCATTTGCTCGCCCGGCACCGGGGCAAGCAAGCCATCGATGCACTGATTGCTGATGACGCCATTGAAATCTTGCTGTTGCATGTCTGGCCGGGAAACGTGCGGGAACTCGCCAATGTGATCGAGCACGCGACAATTTTGTGCGACTCGGGCCCCATTCGCGCCGAACACCTCCCACCGCACTTTGCCTCGCGGCAACTACAAGGGGCCGCTCGGTTACGCCGCGGGACCATCACGCTGCGTGACTTGGAAATGGAAGCGATCCACGAAGCCTTGGACCGCAACGACGGCAATAAACCGAAAGCCGCCGACGAGCTGGGCATTAGCCTCAAGACGCTCTACAACAAGCTCAACCAAGTGAGCACGCTGGAGCAGTCGGCGTAAGATAGCGATGTCGCTTGCGACGTAGTTTACCCGCGGCAAGTCGCGGCGCTTTTACCCCACCTTGCGCACGACGCCCGTCACCACGCCGAGCACTTTCACGTTGCGGCAGTAGATCGGCTTCATCGTCGAGTTGGCGGGCTGCAGGCGCACTCGGTTGGATTCGGGGTACCAGTATTTGAGGGTCGCCTCGCCTTCGTCGGTTAGCGCGACGACGATGTCCCCCTTATCGGCGGTGCGGGCTTTGCGGCAAATCACAAGATCGCCGTCGGCGATGGCCGCTTCGATCATCGAATCCCCCTTTACCTTGAGGGCGAACAGATTTTTTTGGCCAAACCAGTCGCTAAACTCGAAGCGCTCTGCTTGCTCAATGGCTTCTGTGAGATTACCTGCGGCGACGAGACCGACCATGGGCAGCCCTTCGTTTTCCTTAGCCATGTCAGTCAATTGAATCGCCCGCGACATGTTCGGTTCGCGGGTGATGAGCCCTTTTTTCTCGAGCGCCTTTAAATGGCACATGACGCCGTTGGGAGAGTTAATCTCGAAATTCTCGCCGATCTCACGCACGGTCGGGCCGTAGCCGCGTCCACTGATCTTTTCGTGGATAAAATCGAAGACTTGGCGTTGCCGCTGGGTAAGTTGATCGAGTGACATAGAACTTCCTTTCGGGTAGCTCGGCTTTCAAGATCGAGGCTGCTCAAGCCGCAAGCTTGGCTAGCTACTAATCCTAATATACGTTCGTACACATGGCAAGTGCATCTGTACAGCTCTTTGTGTTCGGCTCGAAAACTTGCTTTGCCAGTCTGTGCCAAACTTATTGGAACCCGTTAGAATGTGAGTGACGAGAGACCGAACAAGAATTTGCCGGAACCAACATGCCCACTGCTGCCATTTCAACACCCCAAAATCCGTCAAAAGCCGAAACTGCGGACGTGGACGGTGAGCATCTCCCTTGGCAGCGGGCGGCGTTGCTTTTCATCGGAAGCGGTTGCGCCGCTTTGATTTACGAAATTATTTGGTTCCATTTACTGCGGCTGGTGATTGGTGCTTCGTCGGTTTCAATGGGAATCGTGCTGGCGACCTTCATGGGGGGGATGTGCATCGGCAGTTTGCTCCTGCCGATGGTCGTCTCATCGCGGTTTCATCCGTTCAAAGTCTACGCTTGTTTGGAATTGGGCATTGGCTTGATCGGGGCAACCCTCCCTCACTGGATGCCGTGGCTCGCGGATTGGTATCTTTCCGCCGCCGATGCATCGGGCCAAGATCTGTTGGCAAGGTCGCTCGTGGCGAGCGGCTGTTTGCTCCCAGCGACAATTCTCATGGGGGCCACCCTGCCGGCGATTGCCCGCTGGGTGCGATCTACCCCTGTCGGCTTGTCGCGGATGGGCCTCTTCTACGGTATGAACACGCTGGGAGCCGTGCTGGGCTGCTTTGTCGCGGGTTTCTTGCTTTTGCCTCAGACCGACATCATCTATGCCAGTTATGTGGCGGCGGCGATCAACGGCATCGTTGCCCTGGCCGCTTGGTCGCTGGCCAATTCGATGGCGTATGTGCCTAACGCTGATGCGGCGATTCTTCCGCAGACAACACGGGCCGCTGAAGTGACCAGTCCGAATGCGCCGGTGGTTGTTTGTGTAGCCGTTGGCTTATCGGGCTTTGCCGCTTTGAGCGCCGAGGTGATTTGGACGCGGCTCTTGGCGCTGATGTATGGAGCGACCACCTACACCTTTGCCATTATCCTGATGGTGTTCCTTGCGGGGATAGGAATCGGCAGCACCGTGGCGGCGAACATGGCACGCACGACGGATCGACCGCTGCGCTGGTTAGCCCTCTGCCAATTGGCATTGTTACCGGCACTTATGATCGCCCATACGGTCATTACGCGGATTGTACCGCACTGGCCCCCGGATGTTTCGGGACCGTTTTACGTTTATTTCATTTTTTTGCACGACACGTTGCGAACTTTTGTCTCGGTGTTTCCCGCCGCGGCGCTCTGGGGAGCCACATTTTCCTTTGCTATCGCCGCCGTGGGGCAAGGGCAATCTGACACCGGCCGACTGGTGGGACAACTTTATGCCTCGAACACCTTGGGGGCGGTTTTTGGCTCTTTGCTCACAAGTTTGTGGCTCGTCCCCGCGATCGGTTCGCAGCGCACCCAACAACTAATGATCTTGGTGTCGGCCGCAGCGGCAACGCTCGTGCTTTATGCTGATCGTTCGCGAACCGATTTAGCCCCTTCGACGGAGTCGCAAAACCTTACCTGGCTCAAGAGCAAGCACAGTCGCTGGGCCATTGCGGGGCTCACAATCGCCTCGGTCGCCCTGCTGTTGCCGCTGCCGCACGGTATCCTTGGCAACTCGATTATGCCGTATGCGTGGAAAGATTTTTCCCACGTGTATGAGAAGGAAAGTCAGAACACGGCCGTAGTGGTCATGAAGGAATTGAGCACGGGGATTCATTCACTCTGCGTGTCGGGCAAAGTGGAAGCCTCTACCAATCCCGACGACCTGCGCTGTCAGCGCATGCTGGGGCATCTGGCCGCGCTGATCCATCCGCAGCCCAAAAATTCGCTCACCGTGGGTTTGGGTGCCGGCACGACGGCTGGTTCGTTTGTGCTGTATCCCGAGGTTGAAAAAATTCTCGTTTGTGAAATTGAGCCCGCGATCGTCGAAGCCGCCAGCGGTTTTTTCGCCAAGGAAAACCACCACGTTGTCACCGATCCACGAACAGAAATCATTATTGACGACGCGCGGCATTTTATGGCAACCATCGACGAAAAGTTCGATATTATTAGCTCCGATTCCATCCATCCCTGGGTGCGTGGATCGGCCGTCCTTTACTCACGCGAATACTACGAACTGTGCCGTGCGCGTCTCAATCCGGGTGGTGTCTTCGTGCAATGGATTCCCCTTTATCAAACTGACATGTTGACCGTCTCCTGCGAACTGGCGACTTTCCTGGACGTCTTTCCCCATGCGAGCCTTTGGTCGAGTGGGGCCGAGCGGAACCATGGCTACGACATCATCGCGGTGGGGCAAATTGATCCCGCGCCCCTCGATTTGGAAAAGCTGCAGAGACGCATAGCATCCAACCCGGATCTCAAAGCGGCTTTGGACGAAGTTCGACTTGGTTCCGTCCTCAGCCTGTTCAAACATTACGTCGGGCGCGGCAGCGATCTGGGTGAAGTCTTGGCCGGGGCCGAGATCAATCAGGAGTCCTCCATGAAGCTGGAGTACATGGCCGGCATGGCGTCGCACTTTCAGGCCCCTGATGCGATCCTCCGGTTGATTATTGCCCCGCTCCGTTATCCTTCCGACTGGCTTATTAACGACGAACGCTTTTACGAACGACTTCATGCCGTGCTCGGATTACCCCTGCCAACTTCCACAAGTTCGGTGAATAATTGACCATGTTGCGCAGCACTCTGATTACGTTAATTCTTTTGCCGGCGTTCGCCGGTTACGCCGGAGAAGCGCTGCCGATTGATCCGGAACTCCATGCCGTGTTAGCCGAGCGCTATCCGGAGGGCGTGGTAGAGTTGCGGCTGCTGGAAACCCAAGTAGAACTCATCGCTACGCAGGCGGTGGCCGCCACGGTGGAAATTGAAGTGGGACAGAGCATAGGGAGCGGGGTGCTGATCTCGGCGGAAGGTTTGGTGCTGACCGCCGCGCATGTGATTGGGGGTCCAAACCGCCCGGCAACCGTCGTGCTCGCTGATGGGAGGCGTTTAAAAGGCCACACCTTGGGGGCCCACCATTTGATCGATGCCGGCATGGTGCAGCTCGACGAAGTGCCAAAAGACTTGCCGTTCGCGCCAGTTGCCGGCACGGAAAAGGTGGAAGTCGGCGCTTGGGTCGTTGCCACCGGCCAGCCGGGTGGAATTTTGGACGACCGTTCTCCCCCCGTGCGCTTGGGCCGTGTCCTCGCTCAAGGGGGTGAATGGATTTGCACCGATTGCACATTGGTGGGAGGCGATTCCGGGGGGCCGTTGTTCAACATGCAAGGCGAAGTGCTAGCGATTCACATGAGCATTGGTCCGGCGGCGGTTCACAACTTTCACGTGCCCGTGGCGATGGTGCGCCCTTATTGGGACAAGTTGCTGGCGGGCGAAGTTTGGGGCCGCGGTCAAGACGATGAAAGCGCTGAGGGCGAGCGCGTGATGCTCGGCATCGCTGGTCGCGAAGTTAATGATCGTTGCGTCGTGACGCAAGTCTTCCCGGGCTATCCAGCCGAGAAGTCAGGCCTCCAGGTGGGCGACGAGATTCAAGAGGCCGACGAGACACAAATCGATTCACTCTCCGAGCTAGGCCGCATGGTGTTGACTAAAGATCCCGGTGACCGTTTGCAGTTGCAAGTGTTGCGCGGTGGTAAGGAAATGAAATTTGCCGTGCGACTCCGGATGATCGAAGACCCGTTGCCGGGAAGCCTTGATCCTGCTGTCAGTCAAGCCCAAGAAGAAGTCGCCGAGACCGAATACAACTACCCCGTGGAACGCATCACGGTTCCCAGTTGGCGGTTCGCGCACGGGCCTCACGTGCGGGCAGCGTTTCGCGACGTCGTGGCTGACGTGCGGGAAGCCGTGGTCGAAGTGCGCGTCGATGGCAGCAAAGTCGCGCTTGGCGGAATTGCCGATGCCGAGGGCTGGATTCTCACCAAGGCCAGCGCGCTGAGCGGCACCATCACTTGCCAATTGTCTGACGGCCGCGAACTGCCGGCTCGCGTGGCGGGGGTGAGTCGTGAGTTTGATCTGGCGTTGTTAAAAGTTGAGGCAACCGCTTTGCCTACGCTCGTAATTTCCGCATCAACGACGCCGATCGTCGGTTCTTGGCTCGCGTCGGTTGGCATGGACAGCTACCCGGTGGCGGTAGGGGTGGTGAGCGTCGAGCCGCGCGTGATTCCCCATCAGGCCGGCATTTTGGGGGTGCAACTCGACAGCGAAACCAACGAGGCGCGGATCGTGCGAATTTTCCCCGCTTCCGCCGCCGCCAAGGCGGGGATGCTCGTCAATGACGTCATCGTGGAAATTGAAGGCAAGAAAACACCGTCGCGTGAGGCACTGATTAAGCGAGTCCAAGAATTTAGCCCTGGTGAGACGGTGAAGCTCATCGTCATGCGAGGCGAGGAACATCTCACCCTCTC
>JBGTMM010000286.1:0-2669 GCA_041743635.1 Bythopirellula sp. | reverse complement strand
GATGATATTAAGAGGCACCGTCGCAGTGACTTGAACCGTGCCGGACTCGCCAACATTGTCGCCGAGCGTGAGGCTGCGGGCTTCAGCGGGGATCGACAACAGATGCCGGACGACGCCGCCGTTGTTGATAAAGGCGTTTCTCGTCGAGTTCGGCACGCCGCCTTGCCAGCCGGCCGGGTCGTACCAGGTCGACGTGCCGCCGATCCAGACCGAGTTCTGCGCAGACGCCGTGTTGGCAAGAAGTGCGACGGCGGTCGCCAGCATCGCGACCGTGAACCAAGAAAGCTGGGTGGCGCGGCGCGGCGCGGCGCCAAGCATTCGCTTCGCGGTGGACAGGTTGATCGAACGAAGGGTCGTGGTATTCATAGTGCACCGAGGGTCTTGAAGAGTAAAAAGGGATGCGCCGAAACTTAATTTGCATCGTGTCGTTGTGAAAAAACCTAGCGAATCGCGACTACTGTGACGCGAATCGGTCCGGCGAGCCACGACCCTGGATTGTAACTCCGCCGAATCGGGACTGCCAACGAAGTTCGCCCTCCGCAGGGAGATTTGGTCGGCTTCCTGGGGTCGCCAAGCAGCAAAGTTGCGGCAAACACCCGAGCCACCCCAGGACGGGCGGCTCTGGAAAACAAGGTTTCAGGATTCTCGGCCCGTCGACCGCTTACGAAGCTCTCGAATTTTTGCGATCTTTACCTTCACCGCCCCCAGCCGCGACCCACGTTAAGCCCCCATTCTCTGCCCGGTTCTTTGTTGTGATAGGGCCGATTCTTTTCTTTGGCGCGCGCCTTGGCTTCGGGGGAGATTTCCACCGCGCGGAAAGTCCCTCCGTTTGCCTCGGCGACTTGACGGAGATGTTCGGCGGCCTTGGTGCCATCGTTCATACCGATGCCAATCGTGTGAATCGCAAAATCTCGGCCGCGGCTGTCCACGAGTGCGGCCAACTTCCGGCCATCTTGTGTGGTATCGATGTCGCCGTCGGTGAGCAAAAACACGGCGTCAGGCCCCCCGCGTGCAGCGGTCACAATCGCTTGATCGACCACGTTGCCCACGCTGAATTCGACCGTCTCGAGCCAGTCCTTAAGTCGCACGGTATTGAGATCGTTGGCCTGGAGGAAATCGTCAACCTCTTGAGGATGAAACAGCAAATACAACCTGTCGCTATAAAAGATCACAAAAAATTCTTGCTTCTCACTGAGCGATTCAACGCTCCGCAAGAGTTCTTCCACAAGCGTTTCAAATTGTCCATACCGCATCCCACCGGAATTGTCGAGCAAATACAAAATACGCCGACCTTTAACTTTCGTGCCGAAAAAACTCGCCGTAAGCTGTTCACCGGAGGGAACCATCTCCGCGAGGCCGCCTCCTTGCGCTCCGAACATGCTCGACACATCGCTCAGCGCCGCGTCGGCCAGCGAAGCACTCGACAAATCGGCCAGGAGGGTTTCAGCACTCAAGTCGCTTGTTGGTGCGATGCTGGCCTCGGCGATTTCATTGGCAAGCTCGCTGTCCATGTTCTCAAAATCTTCGAGCGGGTCGATGGCAATCTCGCTTAACATCACTTCGTCCGCCATCGCCGGTTCGGTGCTCAACGACAAACTGAAATCGAACGGATGCTCGAACGACGCAATCGTCACAAATCCCATCGGCAAAATGCACGCTGCATGAAAGAGAATGCTGCCCATCAACGGCGACATGGGACGCTGCCTTTTGATGGATCTGAACGAAATCGGTTGGACTTGTGAAGCTTCGTACTGTTCAACGATTTTGTTCGTCGGCGCTACTTGCCTCCGCGGCACCGCTAAATCCCCGGGGTGGGGAAGGTCCACACGCACGACTGGCGCATCGTTGTTGCCGGAAGCCTGCGCAAGCTTTTTGCCCGCCGAGACCTCGAACATGAAGGTATCGACGGCCGCGTGGTCATCAGTTGCTTGATCGTCGAGTGTTAACGACTCGAGTTCGCTAGCAGACTGGCGCGAGTCGGCTGTGTGGGCAGTATCGGGAGTCATCCGGAATTCTCGAAGGGACCAGGGCGAATGCCTCTTCTACCGGCCGGTCGTCCATGATTGTAACCAGGCTGCTAGCACTCGCCAAACTAATTCCACGCCATTTTTGTCCTCATCTGCTAGCGAACGGCATCAAAAAATTTGATTCTCTGATCCCAGCGAGAACCGTTGGCCGATAAATTTCCTGTCTGTTCACCGGTAAAGTCCGCGTGATCGATACGAATTCGCTGCCGTCGCTCGCGCGTTTTATCGGCAATCTTAGCTTTTCTCCAGGTCTTATTCAGGAATAAGAAAGATCATGAATTTGCATCCCAAAGTCCGTCCGCTGTGGCAACGGGCGATTATCGTGCCCGCCTTAACAATCCTGCTGATCTACAAAGCCCTGCACTTGCCGAAGCGAATCCTGCCGCGCGCGCTTCGCTCAATCGTGACCAATTGGCACTACCGCATGTTTTGGATGCTTATCAAAAGTGGTGTCACTCGGGCTTACATCGACGAACCCTGCTCGTTCAAGATCCCGGCAAAATTTGAACCGCGCGTCGCTGTCGACCCGGCCTACGGCATGAGCAAGCACGAAATTAAGCAGTTTTATCAGAACGGATTTATTGGCCCGTTCGATGCTTTTTCGCGGGAAGAGATGGCCGACTTCCGCAAGGAGATGCTGGC
>JBGTMM010000285.1:0-2187 GCA_041743635.1 Bythopirellula sp. | reverse complement strand
TTCGACCTGTTCCTTGAGCCGGTCGTAATCAACTTCATCCTTTTTGAACGGGGTGACGATTGCCACCGAAACGCCAGCAAATGCTTGTCCTTTGGTTCCCATCGGGAAATCTCCTCCCTGGAATGATACGGTCTTTTGTCTGTTGCACCGCGTGTATTTCGCATGATAGCGAGTCCGGGGGCATTACCGCAATCGTCCCAACAGCGCTGAGCATATCCAAAATTAATTAACCACAATGGCACAACGAACACGACGAAATGCAAAAAAAACGAAGTCGCGTCTGATTTTCGTTGTGGCCGTTGTGCCGTCGTGGTCCAACCTGACTTTGCAATTTCCCTTATAAGCTGTTTCAAAACCCCGCGTCCAAAACCGGACGCTAGCGCGTTCCGGCTGATTCTATTAGCCGCTGGGCGTTAGCCCACGGTTTTGAAACAGCTTCTTATGAACCTACAACGTGACAAGCCGTTTCATGTCTCGCACGGCTTGTTCGAGGCCGACCATGATCGCCCGCGAGATGATGCTGTGTCCGATGTTGAGTTCGCACATCTGAGGAATCTCGGCCACGGGCCGCACATTGCGAAAAGTAAGACCATGCCCGGCGTGCAGTGTGAGGCCTGCATCGCGGACTCGCTTTCCGGCGACGAGCAGGTCCGCCAATTGCTTGTCGGCGGAGAATTTCGCGGCGGCGTGAGCATACGCACCGGTATGTAGCTCTACCGCGGTTGCACCGGTCGCAATCCCTGCCGCAATCTGTGCTGGGTCGGGATCCAAAAACAAGCTCACGACAATGCCCGCCTCCTGCAATTGCTTCACCGCCTCGGCGACGCGCTGCGGATGGCCCACCACGTCGAGTCCCCCTTCGGTCGTGACTTCCTCGCGACGTTCGGGCACCAAGGTCGCTTGATGCGGGCGTGCCTGGCAGGCAATGGCCAGCACGTCGTCACTACAGGCAAGTTCCAAATTCAACTTCACCGCGACGGTTTGACCCAGTAGTTGCAGATCACGTTCCTGGATGTGCCGACGATCTTCCCGCAGGTGGAGCGTAATCCCGTCGGCTCCGCCCAACTCAGCAAGCGTGGCGGCCCACACGGGATCGGGCTCGTTTGTCATCCGAGCCTGCCGCAGGGTGGCAACATGATCGATATTGACTCCCAGGGTGGGCATGTTTGTTGAGTCTCGGTGAGAGAGCAATTTACGTGGAGTCGTGTTGTAGCGATTGTGAGTCGGTAAGGTGTACGGAATTGAGGTCTACCAAGGGGTGGCACGTCCCTGAGGTACTCCGAAGGGCGTGGCTGATGCTGGTACTTATGTCGCCACGCCCTTTCAGGCCGTGCCACACGGAATTCCCGCTCAAAGTCCTTTCCCATCGGCCACTTACATCATAACCGATTGACCCGCGATTGTAAGCTAGACTTTCTCAAACGGTGCCCCTATCCGGCGGCCGGAAACACTTGTCACCCAGCGGAATTCTCTTCTCCTACTTTGTAGTCCGCGTACATACATCCTCTGTTGACGCACCTAGGAATAACTCCATGAATTGCCAAAAACTTGCGGGCTTGATTCAGGAACTCCAGCCTGACGCCACCGCCCAAGACGTGGCGCGGTTATGTCTGTTGATCTCCAACAATGCCGACCGACTCGACGATCTACACGACGAGAAAAAGCTCCGTTCCGCTTGGAGCGAGATGGGGCTCAGGCTGCAAGCCGCGACCGATCAACATGCCGCGATGACTTACGATCTCGAGGAACTTGCCAGTTCCGATCCCGAGCAGTTCAGCAAAGACCAGATTTGGATACTCATTCGGGCGATCAAGGTGCAGAGCCAGGTGCTGCAAATGTACGTGGGACAGCCGCTCTTGGACGTGTAAACGCCGGCGACTACATATCGACCTTGAGCAGCCAACCCGCCACGTTCATGTAGAGCACAATTCCCACGATGTCGCTGATGCCGGCGATAAAGGGGGTGCTCATTAACGCCGGATCAAACCCCAAGCGGTGAAACAAGAGGGGCAACAGCGACCCCAAGAGTGTTCCGCAGGTGACCACCAACACGATAGTCAGCGGCAACACGAGCGCATCGATGTACGAAGGTGCCATAAAGCAACCGACGACGTAGCCAATCACCGACAGGCACCCGCCCAGCAGAAACCCAATCACCAGTTCACGCACCACGACCCGCCGCCAATC
>JBGTMM010000284.1:0-3310 GCA_041743635.1 Bythopirellula sp. | reverse complement strand
CATTTTGGCGAACGAGAATAACGCACTTCGACCCGATCCCAGCGCGATCCCCGAGGCGGTGGTTAGCCGGCTGAGTCTCTATTTGCGGGAGCTGCAGCATCTGATCGCCGATGGCAAGGAGACGATCAGCAGCAGCCAATTGGGCCGCCAATTAGGGTTTACAGACGCCCAGGTCCGCAAGGATTTGGCCCATTTCGGCCATTTTGGGCATCCGGGGATTGGTTACCGCTGCCAAGAGTTGATTGGCCAGATCCGCAAGATTCTCGGTACTGACCGCGAATGGCGGGTCGCTCTGATCGGCGTCGGTAACTTGGGTCGCGCACTGTTGGGTTACCGAGGATTCGCTCAGCAGGGCTTCCGGATTGTGGCAGCTTTTGACACCGATCCGGCGAAGGTGGGCTCGCACATCGAGGGGGTGGAAGTGTCGCACCTCAACCAACTGAGCGAAGCACTCGTCGAGCGGCAAATCGAATTGGGGATGGTGGCCGTGCCGGCGGCTCAAGCCCAAGAAGTCGCCGACCAATTGGTGGCGGCGGGGGTGGGTGGCATCGTGAACTTCGCGCCAGTGACCCTCCGCGTCCCGGAGGGTGTCAGCATTGTGGGTGTCGACTTGGCCCGCGAATTGGAGCAAGTCACCTTTGCGGTGGCGAATCGCATCTTACACCCGCAGTGAAACGGCCTGGACACACCGGCGAAATGGCTTAGCACTTTCCGTCGTCGGCAAATTTCCGTAGATTAACAAACGTGTTGCCCCGTAGTGTAATGGTAACACTAGGGATTTTGATTCCCTCATTTCAGGTTCGAGCCCTGACGGGGTAGTTTTCTTTGAATTTTCAACGCCCAGGGATTGCAATCCCTGGGCGTTTGTTTGGATTGCCATGAATTCCCCCATCGACTGTTCCAAGGTGCGTTTCGCGATTGCCGCCGTCCGCGAGGCCGCGCTGCTGGTCCGCCGAGTGCAGCGGGAGATGGTCACCTCAGCGATTAGCAAGGAAGACAAATCGCCGGTGACGATGGCCGACTTTGCTGCACAGGCACTCGTCTCGAAGCGGCTCTTGGAGACCTTCCCCGACATGGGTTTCGTCGGCGAGGAAAGCGCGGAATGGCTTGGCACGGAGGAGGGAGCCGACACGCTCGAACAAATCACGCACTTTGTGCGCATTTTTGAGCCGGCTGCCACTTCACACGATGTTTGCATGTGGATTGATCGTAGCGAGGCTCAGCCACGGGGCGAATTTTGGACGCTCGATCCCGTGGATGGCACCAAGGGTTTTTTACGAGGCGATCAGTACGCCGTGGCGTTGGCCTTCATTCGCGATGGCAAGGTGCTTGTCGGTGCGCTGGGTTGCCCGGAGCTTGGCCCCGGCGTTAAGCCCGACAAAGGTGGCCCTGGCACGGTCGTGGTGGCCCGCCGGGAAAGTGGCTGTTTTGCGAGTTCACTCTGCGACGACCAGGCCGAGTGGACGAAGCTTACCGTTTCCGCTCAAAACGACGTAACTGCGGCAAGAATGTTGCTTTCGGTGGAAAAAGCGCATACCGATACGGGCGGCATCGGCGAGCTCGTGAAGGTGCTGGGCATCGCGGCTGATCCCGTGCCGATGGATAGCCAAGCCAAATACGCCGTCCTCGCGGCCGGTGGCGGCGAAGTCAACCTGCGGCTCATCTCGCCATTGCAGCAGAATTATCGCGAGAAGATTTGGGATCAGGCCGCCGGCTCGATCTGCGTGGAAGAAGCTGGCGGGAAGGTGACCGATCTCGACGGACAGCCGCTCGATTTTTCGCATGGCCGCACCCTAGCCATCAATCGCGGCGTGCTGGCCACGAATGGCCGCGTTCACCCAGAGTTACTTGTGGGGCTGAGACGGATTGGTGCGTGAACTACGCAGTCTAACCCCTTTTGCTGCTTGGGATTAGAAGGGGCGGAAGCCCGTTGACGGTCTTGGGCAACAAGGATAAACTGCAGGGCTCAATCGGCTTGAACGGCCCAAGCCCCTGTGAAGAACAACACTCAGGCCGAGTATTGCCCTAACGCCGGACGCCTTGGGACAGCCGCTGTAAAAGCGGCCGCTCGCCGCGGACATAGCCGGTGTGCCTTTGGAGAATCGAATTTGTCTACCACTCTTGTGAAAGAATTGGTTGAGTCCGGCGTGCATTTCGGACATCGATCGAGCCGCTGGAATCCCAAGATGCGGCCGTACATTTACGCCCGCCGTAATCTGATCCACATAATCGACGTCCGCGAAACGATCCGCGGTCTATTACGAGCCAAGAAATATCTTGCCGATGTTTCGACGCACGGCAGTCTCATATTGTTTGTGGGGACGAAGCGCCAAGCCGGCGACACGATTCAAAAGGCCGCTGAACGCTGTGGCATGCCTTATATCAACGACCGTTGGCTGGGCGGCACGCTCACTAACTTCCGCACAATCCGCAGCCGGCTTTCGCGCTTGGAAGAGCTCGAACGCATCCGTGAGACCGAGGAAATCAATACGTATTCGAAGAAGATGCAATCGGCACTCAATCGCGAATACGAAAAGATGTTTCAAAACCTCAACGGCATGCGGACGATGAGCCGTTTGCCCGAGTGCATGATCATCGTCGATCCCAAGAAGGAAAAAAATGCCGTCAAGGAGGCCCGCAAGATGGGCATCACCACGGTCGCCTTGATCGACACCGATTGCGATCCCGACACGATTGATCTGCCGATTCCAGGCAACGACGACAGCATGCGTTCGATCGACCTGATCATCAACGTGTTGGCCGACGCGATTGCCGAAGGAAAAGCCAAGGGTGCGATCCAATCGCAACAGCAGGCCGAGGGTGCTGATTCCAAGGGGGCTGAGCCCAAGGCCGCAGCGCTTAAGGCGGCGGCGCCCAAGGCGGCTGAACCCAATCCGCCAACGGCCTAAGACCGGCGGCTGATTGGAGCACTTTCTCGTGCGGACATCTTTGGCCACACGCTCGGATTCCAACTTTCCCTCCGCAACAAAATTCACAAGCAAAGCAAAAAACCGAGGAGTATTTCACCATGCCAGAAATCACCGCAGCGATGGTAAAGAAGCTGCGCGATGAAACGCAGCTACCGATGATGGAATGCAAAGCCGCGCTCGCCGAGACGAACGGCGACATGGAAGCCGCCAAGCGCAACCTGCGCGAAGCCGGCAAGAAGTTCATGGGCAAGCGACAAGATCGCACGACGGAAGAAGGCCGCATCGGCGTTTTTGCCAGCATTAACGATGGCGTTGGCGCCATGGTTGAATTGCAATGCGAATCTGCCCCTGTGGCCTCGAACGAAGAGTTCATCAAGCTT
>JBGTMM010000283.1:0-3407 GCA_041743635.1 Bythopirellula sp. | reverse complement strand
GCTTCTCTGGGCCAAGCACCATGAGTCGCAACCAGGGATCGGCCCGATCCACTTGCCGGGGAATCTGCCATTGGCCGTCGGCAGCTCGGGAGTAATTAGCCAGCGGATCGGCTTGCGGCGGTTGATAGCCGTTGATGACCACGTTGGCGGGCATCTCGTAGTCGTTGGCCTGAGCGGCAATTTGCTGCACGGCGCAAGTGGCCAGCGCTTTTTCAGAGAGCACATCGGCTGCCGTGGCTGCATCGATTGTCACGGAAAGAATCACCAGAATGATAAGCACGGACGATCCCAGCGACACGTTGTGTCGCGGCTGACGGGCATTACAACTACGGTGACAAATTGGCATGTGTATCTCGAATCAAACGACGAGCTCGTCGATGGGCAGCCCATCAACAATCGCGATGGGTCGACCGGAAGTCGACATGTTCTGTGTCTCGGGGGCGACCCCCAGCGCGGTGCATAGGGTGGCGAGCACGTCGGTGACCGAGGTTTCGCCCTCTTCGACGTGCATACCATCCTTGCTGGTCTTGCCGTACACTTGGCCACCCGCGATCCCGCCGCCGGCCATCACACACGACCATGCCTGCGGGAAATGATCGCGGCCACCGGCACCGTTGATCTTCGGCGTCCGACCGAACTCGCCCATCCAAATGATAGTGGTCTGTTCCAGCAAGCCGCGCGAACGCAGGTCGTTCATCAACGTCGCCCAACCGGCGTCGAGTTCGTTGGAAAGCGCCTCGACGGCGGCAAAGTTGTTGGCATGCGTATCCCAGCCAAAACTGCCGGCAGAGCTCGTGTTGAGCGACACCTCCACAAAGGGCACGCCCCGTTCCACCAACCGACGTGCCAGCAAGCAGCCCTGGCCAAACATTCCTTTGCCGTAGGCTTCGCGAACTTTTTTTGGTTCTTGCGACAAATCGAAGGCCGCCGCGGCGTCGCTGTCGATCATGCGAAGCGAATTCTCATAAACCATGCGATGCGCCCGAGTCGACTCGGCCGGATGACGCCCGAGGAAGCCATCTTCCAAGGTTTGCCAAATCTCGAGCCGGCGCTCCATTTGCTTCTCGGTGACGCCTTTTGGCGGCGCAAGTGCATCAACCTTGAGCTCCGCGAAATCGTCACCCGCCACGGGGGCACCGCTATTCGTTTCACCCACAAACAGCGGGGCGTATTTCGGGCCCAGAAATCCCGGGCCAAACGCTTCGGCGTTGAAAGCTCGATAGGGAGCGATGCTCACATACGGCGGTAAGGCGATTTCGGACGACGCCATTTGTTTGGCCAGGGCCGCACCGATCGCCGGGAATTTTTCGACGCCCATTGGCGCGCGGCCGGTCCGCATCAGATGCGTCCCGCGGCCATGATCTCCTTCCTTGGTGCTCAGGCCACGAATGATCGCGAGCTGGTCGGCCTGCTTGGCGAGTTGCGGCAAGTGTTCGCTGAACCGTATCCCCGGCACGTTGGTGGCGATTTCCTTGAATTGACCGCCGTTCTCATGATTCGGCTTCATGTCGAAAGTGTCGGTTTGGCTTGGCCCGCCCGCCATCCAGAGCAAGATGCAATGTCGCCGCCGCTTCGGATCGGCCGCCAATTGTTGGGCAAGCGTCGGCAACCAACCGCTGAAGCTCAAACCGCACAGACCCAGGGTAGCCGATTGCATCCACCGCCGCCGATCCATTTCGTTCAAATTGGCCATCGTTCGCGCCTCGCGTGCAAATTAATGAATACTGCTAATGAATAAAAGTAAATTCCGCGCTGTTCAAGAGCGCCCACAATACGTCGCCCAGTATGCCCAGCCGTTCGTTCGAATCTTTCGCACCGTCCAAATAAACGAGCAGCTTTTCTCGTTCGGCCGGTTCTGGCTCGCGGGAGAGGGTTGCTAAAAATAGCGTGTCCAACCGTTGTTCGTCCGTAAAGAACGGCGCGTCGAACGATTTCAACAAGCCGCTGCTCGCCAGATCGGTCGCCCCATGCACGACCGAGCCGTGCATGAGCGTGAGGGCCTGCGGCACGCCGGCTTGATAATCGGTGCGATCGCCAACCGCGGCGCGGAATTGCTCGATGAACGCTTGTCGGCTCATGTTCTCCGTGCGAGCCAGGGTGCCGTCGGGCGAATTGCCGATCATACCTTCATTGAGCGTCGCCACGGCGATGCAATCAAAAAGTTGATCCGCCGTGAAATTCTTCATGTTCATCCGGGCAAAGCACAGCGCCTGCGAGGGATCGTCCTTGGGCGAACCGCTCGAGAGCTGGTAAGCATCCGTGAGCACCAAGGCACGCAATAACTTGCGCAGATCAAAGCCGCTCGCCGCGAAGTCGCCCGTAAGCAAATCCAACACTTCGGGGCAAACGGGAGCGTTGTCGGGACGCATGTCGTCCACCGGTTCAATCAACCCACGACCGAATACTTGTTGCCAAACGCGGTTCACCCCGGCCCGAGCGAAGTGATCGTTATTTTGGTTGGTGAGCCAATCGGCCAACTGTTGCCGCCTGGAATATTCCATTCCCGTCGGATCAGCCGTTGCTTCGGCTTTCTGAGCTTGGGAATTAGGCAAATGGGGCGGTACGACTGTTTCCGAATCGGGGAGCATCACCTCGCCAAAATCGTTGTCGTGGACCCGCAGCACTGGGGACGTCATTTCCATTTTGCCCTGCGGCCGGGAAATCTGTGCGAAGTGCGCCGCGAAGCCCCAAAAGTCGGTTTGCGCGATGCGGTCATCGAACGGATGGTCGTGGCACTGCGCACATTCCATCCGGGTCCCCAAAAACACACGGGAAGTCTTGGCCGCGATTTCTTCGGGATTCAATTTCAACGCTGCATAAAACAAGATCGGCCCCGATTCGCTCACGCGGCCCTGGGCCAGCAGCAATTGCCGCACAAGTTCGTCGTAAGGCATGTTCTGGCCAAAGCGGTCGGCCAGCCACGCATCGAATTTGTTCGTCCCGCCATAAGTGTTGAGATCCACCCCTTCGGGCAGCAAGACACTCCGCCAAACCGCCGCGAGATGCGTGGCGTGATCCCGGCGAGAGAGCAAATCATCGACAAGACGCTCGCGGCGATCTTCGTTCGGATCGTCGAGGAAGGCGTATACCTCGCTGACCATGGGAATTCGTCCGATCAGATCCAAATAGACGCGCCGCAGGAACTCGGCATCCGAGGCCGGCTCCGCGGGACTGATTCCCTGGGCCTGCCAGAAATTGGCGAGCAGAGCGTTCACTTGCTCAACAAGCTCATCTTCCGCAAGCGGTTCGGGGAGAGCAGTCGCATTTTGAAATTCAGCAGGTTTCCGCCCAGGTGGATTCGATGCGGGAGCTTTCTCAGCGGGATCCAAGTCAGTAATTGCCTCGCCTAGCCGGAGAGCCACGCTCTCCGGGATTTCGTCAGATTCACCCCCAACCACCAACTCCTC
>JBGTMM010000282.1:0-2716 GCA_041743635.1 Bythopirellula sp. | reverse complement strand
AAAATCCGGCTGCCGAAATCTGGGTTCGTAATGCCACCAGCAAAGTGGGCATCACCGGAGAGCGCCTCCCGCCAAAATTCCAACTTATTGATGGGAGTGATTTGTGGCTCGACAGTCATTGGAGCCAATGGATCATTGCGGACCCACGTCGAAAAACGCACCACGTTTCCGTTTTCGAGCTTGCCAGAAGGATTGCCAATCGCGGAAAAGGCGGGGTCGGCCGGTACGCTATTTGAGGGATTCGTGCCGACGATGCCACCCGCTGGCCTAGCGGTGTAATCGAAATCGAAGCCATTCTCGCCATTGGACACATGCACCGTGAATCCAGCGCCGTTACCGGCCGAGGCACCGCTTTGTGTTATCACTAGCAAATCATTGCCGTTCAAAGAGCCCTCAGTGTCGATGCCGTAGGGAACTCCGCCAGGACTTGCGAAGGCGTTGACGCCCGGGGAGAAATTCTCGCCCTCGGCGGCAGGATCAGCCGCTAAAACGTCAGCTTGGCCGGAGGGGTTGGGGTTGATGTCTTTGATTAATCCTGGAGCCGTAATCGCCGCGAATACAGCCGTCTGTGACACGAGAAACACGAATCCAACAACAAGAGTGGTCAGAATGAGTTGAGTAGGAACGGCATAATTGAGAATACGTAGCATGTTGATCTTATCCTTATTCAAATTTTCTGCATCGATATGTCAGACGGTGCGCCTGCGCCGCAGATGAGTTATTTTTTGCTTGATCTGTTTCGAGTTGATTTTATAGCCAAGAGGTTCGAGTGCTGCGCTCCAAGACGCGCTAAATTAAGTAATAAGTAATAGGAAAAACAGCGTTTGCCCGACTTCCCAGCGGCGGGCAAACGCTTTGAACAAAATACATCTACGCAGTTCTACGTCGCATTCCAACGAGCGCCACACCAGCCACGCCCAAGAGGGCGACCGAGGCAGGCTCTGGGATGCACGTGAAACTGGTGTCGTCGACCAACACGTTTTGGTCGCCCACTCCACTAAAGCTCTGAATGGCATAAACCGCTCGAGCGAGATCCGCACCCACAGGCGCTGTGGCCGTGAGCGAAAACTGCGTGTAGTCCGAACTGGTTGGTACCACGAGATTCATAGTTCTGCTGATTTCCACGCCGTCGGGGAGCGGGGTTGAACTTCGCCATTCGATGCGAATTTCAGTGCCACCCGAGTTACCACTTAAAAGTTTGTGCCAGCCGCTGAAGGTATAGATATTACCAGCAGAGACACTGACATCTTGGAACGCACCAGCAAAGGCTGCGTTATCCATAACGATGTTCAAATCCAAGTGCTGATCGCCAGTGCGTGGCATCACGGAACCGTTGGCAGACGATGCAGATCCCCCGATACCTTGAAAATTACCGCTAACCGCCTCCCAAAAACCCACAAATGGTGGGCCATCGGATGTTACGGGGTCTTCGAACCCAGGGTTAGCAAACAAATTCTGAGCCGAAGCCTGTGAACCGAGGGCAGTGATGGCCATTGCCACAGCGACTACCAAACTCAACTTGAAGTACTTCATGAGCATTCTCCAGTGACTAACAACGTAGAAGTTAACAAGTCCCCCCCAACGCTTGGGAGCAACAACCACACTTCGGTCGAGTGCCATTTCATTACATGGCCGCTACCGAAACTCTTCACCTAATGATCCTGTTTGACAATGCTGGGAAACTTTGCAAACAGGATGCTGCCCGCTAAAATCAGGTAAAAGTTGTCAGCACCTCGATAAGTAACAGATAAGTAACAGTTTGTATCTTAATTTGCTCAGTGGATGGTGTCAACGATTATTCCAAACAATTTGTCTCCGTGGAGAAAGTTTTCTATCCCTGCCAAAAATCCGGGAAATGTTGAAATCCTGCACTAAAAGCACGTAATATTTCAAAAAATGTTGCAGGAATTCGCTTTCCATCTGGAAATGCGGTGGTTAAACTGTTTAATGTAACTGTTTCTTTGCGTTTTACTTTCTGCAAGGGGTTGGTATGCCATCGATTCGGGAGGTCGCCAAGGAAGCTGGCGTTTCCATCGCCACTGTTTCCCGTGTCATCAACGGCAACGGTTCCGTGGCCGTGGACTTGAAGAATCAAGTTCTTGCCGCGATCGGTCGCTGTGACTATCTTCCGTCCGTGGGACGGCGGACATGCGATTCGGTCGCGTTAGTTTATGCGGGACATTTTAGCTCTGGCTCGCTCTACGACTCGGCGTGTATCGAAGGCATGATCAATGTGATGCGTAAGAGTGGACACGATCTGGTTGTCATCGACTTGGCGCGCGACAAGCTACCCGATGAAAGTTACCGACAGTTCTTTGCACGCAAGGGCATTTGCGGCGCTATTGTGCGCTCCACCGCCTCCGATCGCGCGCTGCTCACACGGATGGCGCAAGAACCTTTTCCCTTGGTGGTGCTCGGCGATCACTTTGAACATCCGAAATTGCCTTTTGTTTATGCGAGCTCTCGCAATGCCAGTCGTGAAGCGATGGAACATTTGATTTCGTTGGGGCATCGCAATATCGCGTTTGCCGCGAGCGACTGCGAGGACGGCGACCACGGCGACCGCTATGCTGCTTATTGCGACGTGATGAAGGCGGCGGGATTGTTTAAGGAAGATTTTGTGAGCCGTATTCCGCCGCTGCGCATGGATGGCGCACAATTGTTGCGAAAATTGATGGCTATGCCGAATCCACCAACGGGTGTGTTTGCGGCGGAT
>JBGTMM010000281.1:0-2486 GCA_041743635.1 Bythopirellula sp. | reverse complement strand
AACATGCGCGCAGCGGGGATGCGAACCGCGTCGGCCTGTCGCTGGGCCGCCTCGGGATAACCCAAGCGGGCATACAAATAGGCCAAGTGAACGCGCTGCATTTGCAGCGCCCGACGCCTGGCCAGTTCATGATTCAAGTGTTGTCGGGCAGCGCCAAAGGGTTGCCGAAAGCGGTCGGCTTCTTCCAACAACCGCCCGCCGTGATCCCCTTCGATTTGACCGAGCAGTTGTTCATAGAATTCATCGCGATAGTTTGCGATGTGGGGTAGCAGGGTCGAGAGGGTCACGGTGGAATCGTGCCGTGCGGGGCCATCGCCGCTTGTGCCGGCCGCCATCAGCATCGTGCCGGCGAGCACCGACGCCGCCTCGAGCCAGCATTGATCCTCATCGCAGTCCTCGGGATACACGTGGTCCTCACAACGCGATGAGAGCGCGTCGAGTGTCACCTGTTGCAAGACAAACCGGCTGTAAAAACCGTCATTCGTGATGTGATGGGGATCCCACTGCCCGAAATGATAGTTCGGTCGGCGATTCACCGGGTGATCGAAATCATAAGCCCGCGGATCGAGAGCGATCTCTTCCAAGCGATCCAAATCGAACCACGCCCGGGCGAGCAAATGCTCGTCAGTATTGGCGAGAATGTTGAGCGCGAGCGTAATGATCCGCTCGTAGCGGCCCATCGCCACGCCGGCCCCGCGGATGTAAAGCGGAATCGGCCGCACGAATTCATGGGGGTACGGCTCGGAAGGAGTGCCCGATTCCAGCATGGCCACGGGTCGATAACCGACAAAATCGTTGACCTGTTCGAGGGCCCCCGCGACGATCCGCTCGGTTTCATCCCAAGGAGAACCTTGCGAAAGGATCGCCTCGCAGGCCCGCCCCAAGAAAAACGGTTGCCACAATTCCCGCGATTCTTGGTGAAACAGCAGATCGCCATGAAACTCACGATATTCCGGCAAAAAGTGTTGGATCAAAATTTTGAGCACGGCCTCCGCTTGGGTCGTGTCGGCAAACGCACCCCCCGCCGATTTGAGTCGCGTAATCTTTTGCTCCGCCAATTTCGTGAATTTGGCGAGGGAATCGTCGGGCTCTGCATCAAGCTCGCGGAATAATTCGTTGAGATTCCGCAAGAACTTGGGATCCGTCACCCCCGACGAGAAGTTGAGATAGCCGACAATCTCGTCCAGCAGCGAGGTCGGCACGAGATCGGGTTGAGAAGGAGGAGATTTCACAATCGGGCAGGAGACCGGTATTATCTGGGACGAAAACAGACTGGGACAAGAACAGGCTGGGACGAGAACAGGCAGACTAACAACCCCATGCGCAACTCCGGTTGATAGCACCGAGTGCTCGATAAAATGGTGTCCCAGCCTGCCCACGAGTCGTGCGCGCTGTTCCATCGTAAGTGACTATGGGGCTCATGGTCTAGGTGCGAAAAGCAGCCGGGGAACTCGAAAACTTCGAGAAATGTGCGGGGGGAGTGTTTTGTCTTAGCCGGGATCTGCAATTAGAATGGAACCAAGCTCGATTGGTCGCTCGCACGGGCTGGATTGTTGAACTGTCTTTTGGCACTTCGTCAGCTCGTTGTACGTCCTTATTTTTCTACTCCGTGAGTGTTAGCCGCAATGATTGCCAAGTCTCTTAATCGTGTTTCTCCGCTAGCAAGCGCGATGCTTGGCGTTTGGCTGGCTTCATTGGCCGTGGCTGAGTCGCTTATTAGCTATAACGTGGCGACCCCCGCCGGCTTGGAACGAGCGTGGTTTGGTCAAGTGCAACTCGATGTGTCGCGTCACCGCGTGGCAAGTTGGAAATTGCACAAGGACACTCTCCAGGCGCTCACCACGGGAGGTGCGGTCCACTCGTTCAATGCCGAGACGGGTGAAACCCTGTGGGTCACCCAGGTGGGTCCCCTCGACCAAGCCGCGGCAGGTCCCGCGGCGAACGACCAGTACGTCGCACTGGTCAGTGGCGCGGAGTTGTACGTGGTCGACCGCATCACGGGCAAGCTGCTCTGGAGTCGCACCCTGGGCAGCGCACCCGCCGCCGCCCCCGCGCTCAGCGACAAGTATGTGTATGTCTCGTTTTATAATGGACGCGTCGAGGCTTATCGGCTTGACGATCATACGGCGACCCCCTGGTACTCGCAGTCGATCGGCCGCATCTTCCATAGTCCGACGGCCAGCGGCCAAATGGTGACTTGGCCCACGCTGCGCGGTTATTTGTATGTTGGCCGGGCCAACGATCCGCGAGTTTTGTATCGCATTGAAACCTCATCCCCCGCGACCGCTCCTCCCAGCGCCTTACATCAATTGTTGTACGTGACCTCGGCAGATGGTCACATCTATGCCTTCGATGAATTGAGCGGCAATGAAGTCTGGCGCTACTCGATGGGTTACGTCGGCACAGGTCGACCGGCCGTGGTAGGTGATCGGCTGTATGCGGCCTCCAGCGAGCCGATGCTGCATGCCGTCGATGCCAAAACGGGT
>JBGTMM010000280.1:0-3246 GCA_041743635.1 Bythopirellula sp. | reverse complement strand
TGCGGGCGTGTTGCTAGTGCCCCTAACCGAAGCAGGGGACGGCTGCGCATCAATTCAGCCGCGCGTTCGGCGATTAAACCGATGGGTATCGCCGCTCCCGAGCAAACATTGACCGGTCCAGTGATTGAGCTATTGAGGATGACTACAATCGCCCGAGCCACGTCGTCAATATAGAGATAATCCCGTTGCTGCTCACCGGAGGAACAGAGCGCAGGCTCCCCTCGGTTGAGCGATGAAATGACCGAACCAGGCATACGGCTTTCACTGCCGCCGGGTCCATACATATAGAACAACCTTGCCCAAGCCGTGCTGACGCCCTGTTTAAACTGTTCAAGGTTTCGAGCCGCCTCGAGCTTCGTTTCGCCGTAAAGGGAGTTGGGGCGGCATGGAGTGTCGTATTCTCTGCAAAATCCATTCGTCCAATCGTATTCCGCGCATGATCCCAGTCCCACAATCCGCAAACCACCCGCCTCGGCAAAGTAAGCGAAAAGTTCAGTGCTCGCCTGAAGCCATTCGCGATTTTCAAGCGTGTGCCAGAAGCTGGTCGAATCAGTGCACCATGCAGCGTGCAGCAAATGCGTCGGGCGAATCGCATCCATTAACGCACGCATTTCGCAAGAATTCTTGGCATTTGCACGATGCCACTGGATGTTCCCAGAATCTGACCACTGATGGCGGGAAATCGCATGAACTTCCCAATCCTGACCGTCAAGGAAACTAAGACAGGCTCTGCCGACAAACCCACTTGCGCCAGTAAATAGCAATCGCTTCATGATAACGGCGCCCAATTCTGGTCACGCGAGGAAATTACACCTATCGGCTCAGGCCACTTGATGCCAATCGATTTATCATCCCAGTGAAAGCCTCGCGCGCTTTCTGCTGAATAAGTCGTCGACATCTGGTAGTAAACCTCGACCTCGTCCGTAAGTGTCAGAAAACCGTGGGCGAATCCCTCAGGAATATACAGCATGTTGCCGTTTGCTTCGCTTAGCTCGAATGCTTGCCAAGACTTGTATGTTGGCGACCCAACTCGCATGTCAACTATCGCATCGTAGATGCAGCCCCGATTGCACCGCACGATTTTCGTTTCGGCATGGGGTGCAATCTGATAATGCATTCCTCGCAGAGTTCCCTTGCGACGATTGAAGGAAATACTCACCTGCGTCAACCGTGCATCAAGTCCCTGGTTAGCAAACTCTGTTTCACACCACAGCCGTGCGAAATATCCGCGCTCGTCCTCATGGCGTTCGGGCTCAAGGAGCATGGCTCCATCGAGTTGAGTTGGCAAGAATCGCACGCTCATCCTCACTCAAGCAACACGCAACTCAGGTATTGGAATAATGAACTTACCTCCGTTCGCGCGGTATTCTCGTTGCTGGTGCAGAATCTCTTCCGCGAAGTTCCAGGTGAGTAGCAAACAATAATCGGGGCGATCTTCTACGAGTCGCTGGGGGCAATGAATCTTCAGGTGCGTACCGGGGGTGAAATATCCCTGCTTAACCGTGCTGCGGTCGACAACATACTCCAGCAGATCCGAACCAATGCCAAAGAAATTCAGCAATGTACTCCCCTTGGCCGAGGCTCCATAGACAGCGATTCGCTTGTTGTCAGCCTTTAGGTGACGTAACAAACCAAGCAGTTTGTCGCGCAACCCGGCTACCCGCTCGCCGAATCTGAGATAAAACGCTTCACTTTCTACCCACTTGGCTTCCGCGGCGAGCATATTTGTCACCGCTAAACTGACTGCGCTTGCTCCGCGGGGAACAGCGAAAATCCTTAGCGATCCCCCGTGGATAGCGAGCTTTTCCACATCGATGATTGTCAAACCATGGCGTCGGAACAATCTGTCAAGTGCCGTCAATGAGAAGTAACACAAGTGCTCGTGATAGATCGTGTCGAATTCAACGTTCTCGATCATGTCATGCAAATAGGGGCATTCGACCACCGCCACGCCATCGGGCTTAAGTAGCTTACTGATTCCCGCCACGATGCCGTTCAAGTCAGCCACGTGAGCCAGAACATTGTTGGCATGAATCACATCGGCCTGTTTTCCTGCGGCTACAAGCTGGTCGGCGAGTTCCAAGCCAAAGAACTCGGAAATTGTCGGCACGTTGCGTTCTCTAATCGCAACTTCCGCAATATTGCTGGCCGGCTCGATCCCCAACACCGGCACACCCGCCTGATTGTACCATTGCAACAAATATCCATCGTTACTCGCAATTTCCATGACCAAGCTGTTTTGTCCGAGACCGCGCGCGGCAATCAAATGCTCGGCAATTGTTCTGGCATGCGTCACCATCGTATCCGAAAAGGACGAAAAGTAGGCGTAATCACGAAACAGGATTTCCGGCGAAACTGTCTCGGTGATTTGCACGAGTGAGCACTCGGGGCACCATACCAAGTCCAGCGGCCAAGTGGGTTCCGGCTCATTGAGTTGTTCATCGGTCAGTAACCGATTCGCCAAGGGGGTATGGCCCAATGACAAAATCTGTCTTAGGCCGACTTTGCCGCAGGAACGGCAGGAAACACACTCGGCAGCAGTTGGTTGTTGTTGAAGTATTTCGTGTACCATCGAATTGTCCTAGAAAGTCCTTCTTCGAGTGTGAACAGTGGACGCCATTCAAGCATGTCCCGCGCTTTCGAGGCATCGAGATATTGATGCTTGATTTCCCCGGAAGCTTCTCCCAACACTTGAGGCTTAAGGGATGAGTCCATTTGCTCAAGCACCTTCTCCACCAATTCCAACACGGTAAGCTGGATTTCGTTCGAGAGATTGAACGCCTGGCCAATGACCGCGGGATTCTCGGCCATTTTTTCGGCAAGGTGCATGTAGGCACCCGCGCCGTCCTCAACGTAAAAGTAGTCGCGAATGAAAGAGCCGTCGGAGCGAATGAGTGGGCGCTGGCCTCTCAGAACCGAGCGAATCGTACCGGGCAGAATGCGATTCCAGTTGAAATCGCCTCCGCCATAAAAATTTCCACAGCGAGTAATGCACACGGGTGTGCCGTAGGTGTGTGCATAAGTTTGTGCAATTAAATCACTGCATGATTTACTGACATCATAGGGGTGTTGGCCTGCCAGCGCCGTCTCTTCCGTATAGGGCAGCGTTAGGCAATCGCCATAGGCTTTATCCGACGATGCCGTGACGATTTGCTTGACTCGCGGACTACGGCGACAAGCTTCCAGCAGTTTCCAAGTCCCGCCGATGTTGGCCTCGAAAGTCGAAAGCGGATTGCGGTTAGCTAT